>SLFV01000354.1 GCA_007124075.1 Roseimaritima sp. | reverse complement strand
TGGATCCGGAAATACGGATTGGTCCCTACAATATTTGGGTCCAAGATCGCTACTTGGGCAGGTTTGCCGAGGACTTGCCCAGCGTGCTGCGATTGATGGACTATTCAAATCGATTCCAACGCCGGATTGAACATCGGACTTGGCAAGCCATCCGAGCGGCGATGATGGCGCGACCCATCGGCGAACTGGATGTTGAAACGGGACACCTGTTCCTTTCGCTGTTAAGCCAACCCGGGCGTTTGGGCAGTTTGCTGCGCCGCTTGCATGAACTGCGAGTCCTGGAAAAGATCATCCCCGCGATGCAGCGGGCGCGGGGAATGCTGGAATTCAACCAGTACCATAAGTATGCAGTCGATGCGCATTCGATTCGCGCAGTGCATGCGGCAACCCAGTTTGCTAACGAACAGACTTTGGCGGGTGACGTTTACCGCGCGATGAAGGATAAACGTCTCCTGCATCTGGCACTGCTGTTGCATGATTTGGGCAAGGGCTATCCGGAAGACCACTGTTTGGTCGGAATGCAGATTGCCAGAAAAACATGCCCGCGGTTAGGCCTGGACACGGAGGCTACGGAGGTGGTGGCGAAGCTGATTAAGCTGCATTTGGACATGAACAACATGTCGGCGCGCCATGATCTTAGCGATCCCGAGATCGTGTCGCGATTCGCGGCGACGGTTGAATCAATGCAAATGTTGGATCTGCTGCTTATTCATTCCCTTGCGGATATGACGGCCGTCGGCCCGGAGGTGTTGACTGATTGGAAGCGTCGCCTTCTAGAAGAACTTTACGTTCGTACCCGCCAGTACTTTCACTCCGGGCATCTGCCCGGTGCAATGGACCAGGCAACGGTTGTCAAGCGTGAACAGGTCCAACAAATGTTGCTAAGTCGACAGGCTCCTGCAGTCAGTAAGGATATTTTAGCAAGCCTCAGTGTGTTGATGTTGCAGCGCGAGGATGCTGTAACCCTGGCTGACCAAGTTACCAAAGTCGCTGAACTGGATCAGCAGCGCAGTATCTGTTGGTTTCGTCCTGTTCCTCAACAGAAGGCAACCCAGTATACGTTGGTGCGGCGGCAACAATCCACAGTCCAAGGCTTGTTTGCCCGCGCTGCGGGATTGTTTGTATCCGAGGGGCTGGAGATTCAGCGAGCCGAAGTGGCCACGCTGGAACCCGATATCGCTTGGGATTACTTTGTCGTTTCTCATCCGGTCAACAAACGGTTTACTGAAATCGACTGTCAACGTGTTTGCCAAAAACTGGCCGATGCAATCGACTCCCAACACCCGCCCGAAGTTAGCGTCGCGAAATACTGGAAACCGTCCAGTGCAAGGCGGACTGCGGTATTGCCGCAACCTACGCGTGTTTCTTTCGATAACGAGACAATTGAAAAGTACACCGTTTTGTCATTATTTGCCTACGACCGACCCGGATTGCTGTATTCGATAGCCAAAACGTTGGCAGATCAATCAATCAGTACACATTTTGCAAAGATCTCGACTCACCTTGATCAAGTGCTGGACATCTTCTACGTGACGCATCGCGATGGGACGCGGCTTACCATTCCCGAACGCAATGAGGAATTGCGAAAGCGACTCATCGAGGCGGCGGAAGGCCAATCTCCGAATTGTTAGCAATGGCGGGTCGGGTAAGCTTTGGCAAAAGTCACGATTATGCCTCAATCTGTGGCAGCGAAAGTCTTGGAATTTGTTTTTTCTATTTGTCTCCTGGTCCGCAACGCGCATACTTTGTTGGCGGCGGTAATGTCGCCACCTCACTTTGGTTCACCCGCCGCGACACCGGCCCCGCGGTAAAAGTGGTTCAAAAATCACGGCAATAGGGCAGCGAGCCAAGAGCGAGCGAACTGATGATTGCTCCCATGAACGGGGCGCGGTTAGCTTTCGCACTTCCCGGTAGCGTGGCCGCACGGAGCGTCGGCTTTGTGCAAGTCACGCCGGTCCGCTTCCTCCCCCCCCTCTCTCCAGGACGGTTAACCATGCTTAACAAAGATCAACTTGCGGCTCTGTGGATGGCCGCTTGCTATGTCTGTCTGTGCTGCGCCTTCGTCGTTACCCGAAGTGCTAATGCGGAATTCGATTTCAACGCTCTGTTAGCCCAGTTAGTGGATGAAGATGCGGAAGAAAGTGTCGATGTCTTGCCCGAAATTCGCGGCAACCAGGGGATCGACCTTCCACTGGAGCAGCTTGACGCGCCGGGTATCCCGTTGGAATCACCTTCGCAGGAGAATTTGGAAACAATTGAAGGTTCTGTCCGGCTTGACGCCTCTGGCAATGTTTTACAATCGCCACATCACTCCGTTCCGCAATCCATCATCGATTCTGCGGAGTCCGTCGAGTCCGGTCCGATTGTTGATTTTGAAAGCTTGTTTGACCAGCAGGAACGGCAGCCGACCGATGCGGTGATGACCTGTCCCGAGGTCGGGGCGCAAGGCCACACACGGACCCACCTGACCGGTTATGGTTTGCATTCCGCGCTACCACCGCCGCGATCAATGGAGGAAAGCTACCATGCTTCGCCCTGTGCTCGCGATATCTGGCAAGGATACGCTGGCAAGCAGGCAGCGGCTTGCGAAAAACTGCAGCGGACTATTCATGGCAATCCGCATTGCAAAGATTGCAGTACCCATGGAACGCTGCTGCCCTCGCGGACTTCGCAGTGCGGCGAACGATAGCCAGAACGCGCGGCTAGGATTTTTAACAAGTTTTGATTCAGGTTCCCGCCCCACCTACCCGATACAACCTGTACCAAGGATTGGGAGGGTAGGACGATCGGTACCAATCGTTCTAGCTGATGACGGGTCATGGTGAGGCAGGGAGGGCTTCGCCATGGCCCTTCTTTTTTTCAGGACGGATTTCCAGCCAGGAGGCTCCATCGTCCAGCGGTTCCGACCGATAAATGGCAGGTTATTCCAGGGCTTCACTTCCCATCGCATTCAGCCACGCCAACCGGACGGCCAGCGGAGCATAGTCGTCATCTACATGGTAAGCCCGCCATTGTTTCTGGCGAATCCGCGTTTTCGTCCCACGGGTCCAGAGGCTTTCCCCATCGGCATCTTGCTGCGCTAACCAAACGCTCTGGTGGTGATCATGATCGGGCAGCACCGCAAACTGCATTCCCGGCAACGGCACACCTTCACTCTGCGGCAGCCGAACCGCCCACGGTGATCCCGCTGCTAGCTGGGAACTGCAATCAGCAGCAAAGAGGCCGATCAACAAAAGACAGCACCAGAAGCTGGGTTTATTTCCTAATGGTTTTCCCGTTTCATCCCGCAAAAATCTGGCGGAAAGGTGGGACTCGATTGGCAATCTCACCAGCCTCAGTCTAGATATTAGCGTCCCCGACACGAGTTCCGATCTTTTCGGATGGGTGTCAAACGGCCAGCAAGCCTTTCACGGCGATTACCAAAGCGGTCCGAGCCTCTCGGGATGGAGTCAATCGAACAGATTGTCGCAACGCAGGAAAAAACCCTTGAAAAAAGAAAAAAAACTGTCCCGATGATCGCGCTGTTATCGCTTTGTATCACATGGGGAGAAAAAAACGCTTTTTGTACTGGCACCTTCTCCCCTCCGTAGTAGAATTTTACATTAGTCTGGCTGGTAAGGTGTCCGCCAGCCAAGGGGTTTCACTTACTTTCGGAGCAGCCAATTATGAATGCCATAGCCGTCCGTAGAACCTTTCTTGTCGTGGTAGCAGCCACGTGTTTGGGGTCAGTTGCAGCGACCGACGCCGAGGCCAGCTACGGCCACCGGCAGTACTACTCCAGTTGGAGCTATTACCCTCAGAAGAGCTACTATTACAGTTCGTATTACTACCGGCCAACGGTCAACTATCCTAGCTACAAATATCACTACTCCATTTACTACCCCAGTCGTCCGCGGTACGTCTACTACTATAACCCCGTTCGCCGAGTGTATTGGGGGCGATACGACCTTCAAGAGCAGGGCTATTCGATGCTGGAAGAAAAGGACCGCAAGGGGGAGTTGAGCGAGATTCCCGAGTCGGCTTTTCCGGAGCCCAGTAAAATGCCGGAAATTCCTGAGTCGGCCGATGGTGAGCGGATGAAGCCAGTCGATTCCGACACGATTCCTGGAACCGCCTCAAAACCCGACGAACTTCCTGCGGGCTGATCCGCATTGGTGTTGAGCGACTTGCCTGGTTCGAGCCAGTTCTCTCGGGCCAGGCAGTTTTCCTGAGGGGGAGCGATTAAAAGTTATTGCTCCCGAGGCACTCAATCAAAATCGGGCGTTTTTATCGCCCTTGCCCGAGCCCTGCTTCGGGACTGGCCGTTAGCTTGCCAGCTTTGTTTAGTTAATAATTTTTTCGTTCCAAGAAGAATTCAGATGCGTGCTGCCCTCCTTTTCCTTGTGTTTTGGTTAACCGTAAGTGGTTTCTTTGCGAATCACGCTTTAGCCTCTGAGGACCTAGACCCTGAGTCATTGGCAATGGCTAATCGGGTTGTCGAGCTTTTGACGCAGAAATGCCATAATTGCCACGGTGTCGACTACATGCACGAGAATCTCAATATTTTAGACTTCGAGTTGCTCAGGGAAGAGCCATCTCCTCCCTACGAACGGCTGCCCTACGTGGTTGCGGGAGATTTGGAGGGATCGCTGCTGTGGAAAGTCATTGAGGAAGATCGCATGCCCCCAAAGAATCCACTCACCAGCGCAGAGAAAAAGGTGATTCGTGATTGGATCGAGGGCGGTGCTCCGGAAATTTTGGTGACCGAGCGAGAATTTGTGGCAGATCTTCAGGTGCTGCGAGCCATCTCGTCCCATTTGTTTGGAATTCGCCGCGAAGATCGAAAGTTTCAGCGGTACTTTTCAGTTCACCACATTCATAACAACCGACATAAATCGGATCGTGATTTGACGATTTATCGTGCCGCCTTAGCCAAGGCTGTCAATAGCATGAGCCGGCAGGCGTCGATCACAGTGCCCAAGCCGATCGACGACCAACAGACCGTGTTCGCTATCGATCTGCGAGATTATGGCTGGCAGTCCAACGATGTCTGGCAAGCGGTGCTTCGCGATTACCCCTACGGATTGAAACCGCAATCCAGCATTGAAGCGTTGGAGCTGTACGAGAAGATTGAGGAATTGTACGGCAGCATTGACTTCGACGGGGTCACGCATATCCGGGGAGATTGGTTTGTGGCCACAGCCACCCGTCCGCCTCTGTACCACATACTTACCGACACGCCGCAAACGATGGATGAATTGCTGGAGCGGATGAATATTAACATTTCGGAAAACTTTCGGTTGGGGACGGCAAGACGTGGGGGGTTGTTTGAAAGCGGGGTCTCCGCGCAGAACCGTTTGGTGGAATACCACTCTTCGAGTAACGGAACCTTCTGGCACAGCTATGACTTTTCGGAGAACTCCGGTCGGGGGAATCTGGCACGCTTTCCCCTCGGTCCTGATTTTGAAGGACACCCTTTTCCCGCATTCACGTTCAAACATGACGGGGGAGAAATCATCTACAACCTCCCCAATGGTTTGCACGGATATATGCTGGTTAATGAAGAAGGAAAGCGGATTGATGCTGGCCCCGTAGAGATCGTCTGGGATCCGCTGCAGGTTTCGGGAAGTCCACTGATCGTCAATGGCGTCTCTTGTATGAGCTGCCATAAGCACGGGATGATTGATTTCCAGGATTTTGTCCGTGAGGGTAACGCGCTTCAGGATCCGCAAGCTAGACGTAAGGTTCGTGAGCTTTATCCCGAACAGTCGGAGCTTCAGCAAGCTTTGGCAAGTACGCGGGAAGCATACATGCAGAAGCTTCGGCAGACGATCGGAGCGTTGATTGAGGGTAGCGACAGGCCGATCGGCAGCTTGGAAAATATCGAGGAGCCGGTCAGTCGGGTGGCAGTCTTGTATCGTCGCAACTTAGACCTGGAAACCGCTGCGCGGGAACTGGGCTACCAAGATATTGATTCATTCCGCAACAATCTGTCCAGTGGGCGACTGATCGAACTGGGGATGGGCCCGCTACAAATCGAAAACGGTACTGTCAAACGCAGTTACTGGCACTCGAAAGAAGCTTCCGTGACTGTGTTCCAGCAGGTAGCCAGCGAACTGCGAATCGGGTCCCCGTACTCGAATTGATCGTCTCGATCACGCTGAGGGAAACTCCTCAAACTCCTTACGCACCGATAGTTCCTTTCACTCACATCCCTGGAGGCAATGATGCGACGCCCTTTTTTCGTGTTCGTAATGTCGATACTCTCGTGCCTGGTTGTCGGCCCCGTGCAGGCGAATGATCTCAGCGAGGCGGTGAAACGCATGGCTAAGAACATTCAATCTTTCTTGGCGGCGGACGGTCAAAATATCCTTGAGATGAGGGATTTTAGTGGGCCAGGTACCGGTGGGCGGGCCATTCGTGCTGCACTGGAGCGGGAGTTGAAAGAACAGGGCCTGGAAGTCGTCGCCTTGGGTGCCAACTCCCAACTGCGTGGCGACTTTCAGTTGAAGGAGGATAACCCCGGGATCTTGGTGATCCGTGCAATCATGGTGGATCGTGCTGGGCGCGAAATCAGTACATTTCGTGAAAAGGTCAAAGATGAGGAGGTTACGGACGTCGAGGATATTACCCGCGTGCTCGGCTCAACGGTTGATTTACGCCAAGAGGGTCAAGCGGAAGATGGGGGACAGAATAACCTCAGCGAGTCCAACGGTACTGATTCGGATGGAGGGTCAGAAAACGCGGACGGTGCGGCTGAAAAAACTTTGACTTCGGTTTCGAAGGATCAAGCCTCGAAAATTGAGCAGTCGCAAGAAAAACCCGCGTTCGTTGCCTCGGGAGAATTGGGCAGCGTTATTGCTGCCAGCGAGAACAGCCCATTCAAAATCGAATTATTGGTTCGGCGAAATGGGGCCTCTGATTTTGTCCCACTGAAAATGGAGGACCAAGGAGGTTTCTCCTTCGCTAGTTTGGAGGATGGCGACGTTTACCGCATTGGTGTTTACAACGATGCGGACCACGACGTTGGCGTAAAGATTTCAATCGATGGGATTAATACTTTTGTACTCAGCGAAGTTCCCGAATTTCGCGAGCTTGGGGCTTGGGTCCTTCGGTCGCGTCGGAAAATGGTTGTCACTGGATGGTATGTCGATCCTGGTCGTGCGCTGGAATTTTTGGTTAGCAGTTCTGGCGATCAGGGCCGATTGCCGCCTCCGTCGGATATCGGGACAATCACCGCCCAGTTTTTCCACGCCTGGGGAGCCGGAGATCCGACGCCGGCGGTGGAGCGTGTCAAGTTCAGGTCCCAGCAGACAGTGGCTGGGCGGAAAGTTCCTCAGAAATCAGGCATTGGGCGTGCTCACATCGGTAAACAATTGCTTGGCTCGGTCAGTCTCCGGTATAAGCGCCCGCCGGTTGATCTGCCTGATACGGTCAATTGAGTCTTCCGTCCTTTTTGGCGAATGCTGGACAACAGGGTAGACCTCGGATTCCACATTCAAACAGGACGCAAGTGATCTGCCTCCGCCAGAAAGCATGCTGCGTGCGAAATACCTATAGGTGGTAAAAGCACTTTGATGATTCCTTCAAACTTGAGACTGCAGTTGCTTTTTCGTCTCGTGGCTGTCGTGGTCGCCGTAGGATCGAGTGTTGGTTTTGCTCAGGAAGCCACCCTGCGTCCGTACCTTGATAGTCGCGGGCCAATCGGGGCGATTTACGGGCTGGCGTTTTCTCGAGATTCCAGAAAACTGCTCGCAGCCGGTTCCGACAAATCGTTGCATGTTTGGGAGGTAGGTTGGGACGCAGGTGAAGCTGCGGAACGTTCAACCTATGTGGGCAACATCCGCTGGCAGATCGCTCGAGGCCCTCGCGGTGAAATTCGAACCCTGGCGGTCTGTCCGACGCGCGACGAGGTCGCCATCGGCGGGGTCGCTGCGGTAACTACGAACGGTGATCTCGGGATAGGTGATTTAAGAACCCGACAGCTTTTAACCGCCTTGCCCTCGCCCGCGAAGAGGGCTGAAGACATCCAGCGAAGTGGACATACCAGCGGAGTTGAATCCGTCGCGTATTCCCCCTCTGGTAACCGATTGGTCTCGGTTTGCCGAGATAGCCGGTTCTTTCTCTGGTCACGAGATCCACAGACGTCCCTTTGGACGGGCCGCGAATTGATGGTTGGCGGGAAGACTGCATTTAAGAGAGACGCCAGGGTGATGTTTGTTTCAGAGTCCGATGTTGTCTTGGGCATCCGCAGCGGACAGGAAAATTCAGACCGACTGCGAATCGTTAATGTAGACCGGGTTTCCGTTCGGGACCTACCCGACCGCTTCTATGGCGGGGGCATCGCAGCAATGGCACGTTCTCGGGATGACTGGTTTGCAATCGCCAGTGATGACGGAAAAGTTGACGTATGGGAAGGCCATCCGGGAACCAGCGACCCGAAGAAAATAAATGTCGATTCGGAGACCATTACCGGTTTGTCTTTGGCAGAGGGCGGGGTTTTGGTTGTCTCGTCCCTTTTTCGTTCGCCTGATTCTGAACGCTCGACGTGCCAACTTTGGGATTGTGGGACGATGACCCAATTGGGCCAGCAGTCGTATCCGGGCAGGTCGATCGCCGCACTGAGTGGTGACGGGCGACGGCTGGCAATCGTTACAGTCGGCGAGAGAAATCAAATGCGTCTCTTTCGGCTGCGCGATGGTGTTGGTCCCATCAGCCGCGATCCGTTTATCGGACAAACAGCCAAGGTACTTGAAAACCGTGGTTTGGTGGCAAGCGACTTACGCTTCACGACCGGAGGTAAAGTAGCGATCTACCGGCGGTCGCAGGATCAAGCGTCGGCTGCCGAAATCGCCACCTTTGATCCGGGCAAGGCCCAAGTCGTGTTTGGGGATAATAGTGGGCCGAAGGTGCCTCCAGCGCCCTCGCAACTACAAGGGTGGCTTATCAGAATTGCTCGCAGTATCACCAATCCTGAGCAATCGACTGTCGTGCTGGAACGCGGGGTTAACAAAATTCCGGTGGTGTTGCACCCTTGGCAGGGGAAAGCGAGTGCGAGCGTTTGGATCCCTGCACTTGACGGGTCAACCCCAGGATTCGTCCTCGGAACAGATAACGGCGGGGTCTACGTTTATGTCTTCTCACCCGAACAGGGCGGTTTCAGTTTACAACGATGGTTTCGTGATCACCAAGAAGAAATCACGGCACTGACGGTTTCACCGGAAAACCAAATGTTAGTCTCGGCTTCGCGGGATCAAACGATCAAGGTTTGGAGTCTGCGCAATCTGTTTGCTCGTGATCCAGAATTTTCCGGTCGCAGTGCATGGGGAGCAAGGTTTTCGTTACAAGCGGGTAACGTCGTCGTCACCGAACTGGATCCCGGTGGGATCG
>SLFV01000229.1 GCA_007124075.1 Roseimaritima sp. | reverse complement strand
TGCCAGCGGGGGTCGTTTTCAAAATCATGGATTGCGTGCTCCAACTGCTCCTGCCGTTGGACCGGCAGAGACCATTCGGTCATTTCGCGGTAGCTGCAGTCGGGCAAGTAAATCCGGCCACGGGGAGAAGTTTTATCAACCGCCTCGGCCAACGTCGCGGTGTGTAGCCAGTCACGGTTAGCTGTTAGGGAATCGAAAAAGCTCTTCAACCATCCTTGATCATAAACATGGGCCTTGGTATCCGGCCAGGTGCCGAACTTTTCGCCATCATCCCCGAAAGTCAGCACGCTCCCGGGATACTGCTCCGCGATTTCACGACAATACGCGACCGTTTCGTCCGCTGGGCAAAACGGGATCGTATAGCGGAGACGTTCGCTGCCTGGGAAAATCCGCAGGATGTGGCCGTCATCTTCGGTGAGGAAATAGCCGTGCATCTGGTCCGGCATCACACCCGCGGCACGGAAATGATAATCGTCCAAAACCGTGTACTGAATACCTGCTGTGGTCACCGCGCTGGTCAAGTTAGATTCCCAGACACGCTCCGGTGTCCACATTCCGTGGACTTGCGCAGCCAGATGCTGTCGCAGCCAGTCGGAGTAAGCCAAAATCTGTCCGACCTGGTCGCGTTTGGGCAGCATTGTCAGAATCGGTTCATATTGCGGGCCGCCAATGATTTCCAACCGATCCAGTTCGACCAAATTCCTAACCCGCTGAATGTACTCGGGGTGACGCTGGGCCAACCACATCATCAGCGGCCCGCTGGTGTGCAGCGACAAACGCAACGCTTCGTAGGGTTCGAAGACCTCCAAGAACGGCAGATAGCTGTCTTGGTACGCAGCCTCGAAAACATCATCGAAATTTCCGACTGGCTGGTGGTTGTGCAGAACTAAGCAAAGGTAAACGTTTGGTTTCATGATGCTCGCTAGCAAAGACGGACGATTGGCCATGACCTGCTGAAAGCCTTATCGGCTAAAGGCGAGCCCTGTTGTGACAATTATGGCGATGAAAACACGTTTCTTGCCGGATTAACTCGCAACGGATTCAAGCGGTCAACGACATCGCGCAACTGCTGGGCTGCGGCTTCGGGCAAGGTGGGGTTGATAAAACAATCCGAGGCAAACTCAAACCCGGCTTGGGTAGTGATCCGCGGCATCCAGTCGATCGACCAGTGAAACACACTATCATCCCGTACACCTGGCGGTCGTGTGTGAATCACGCAGTTATACGCAACGTCCGCGAAAAGTTCCTCGTAACACTCGACGATTCGTCGCGAAAGGTGCGCCAATTCCTCGAACTGCTCCGCTGAGGCGTCCTCCAGGCAGTCGGCATGCTCGCGCGGCACCACCCGGACCAGAAAGGGTAACTGCGAAGCAAATGGACAGTAAGCCACAAAATGCTTGGTCGACAAAACGACCCGCGATCCGGTCGCCTCCTCCGCTCTGATCAAATCGCACTGCAGGCAGCACCCGGTCAGGTCAAAATGCCTAGTGCTGCGAAAGACAACGTCATGGATTGCTGGCGGCAGCGCTGCGGTTGCGATCAATTGACTGTGTGCGTGGCTGAGCGACGCGCCAGCGGCGGCCCCAACATTCTTGAAGGCCGAAATGTATTGAATTTCAGGGACACTCTTCCAAAACTTGACCCGACTGGAAATCGCCTTGAAAATATTGGCGATCTGGTGGACATGCAGTTGAGAAATACTGCGCAAATGATCAGGAGACTCAATAATCACCTCGTGCCCCCCCGCTATCTCGGCTCGGGGAAAGAGATTTCGCCTGCCCGCCTTGGACCTAGCCGGTGGGGAGCCCCACGCTGGGATTCCGAAGCGTTCTGCCGTGCGGCTTGAGACAACGCGATCTTTGGCAAGCGATTGCGGATTCCGCTGGTTGTGACCCATGTCACCACACCCGGGGCTGAAGGCCACTGCAGGGTATTTATTGGTCACGACACGCACCGCCCAGTTTGCCGAGTCCTCCCCGGGGATCTCCAACAGTGTCTCTGGCGTTAGGTGCTCGTTGCCCGCACAAAACGGACACGGCCCCAACTCACCGCGCCCACGCGAAACAGGAACCAACTCAAGCGGCCGCTCTGCACGATTGCAAGCAAAAATCGTTTGACTGCCCGTCAGCACGTCGCGTCTAAGTTCGCTAAGCTGCCCAAGCGAGCCTGTGGAACCGACCGAAGCGTACTCCGCCACGGGTTCCGCATCCAGGCTGGAGTTGGCGCTCCCGGACGATGGAAGATTCTTTGTCAACGCCCGCTTGGTCTGGACTGCCGACAGGGGCTCCCTCACCGTGTCTGAATCAATCGCTCCCAGAGGAAACAACTTCTCGGTTTCCTGAACGCTAGGTGATTCCTGAGCGCTGCGCGGGGGGAATTCAACGCGCGGAGGGAATTCGGCCAAGATTTCATCCCCTTGAGAGAAGTATTCGCCTTTGCTGTCTAACAACTTCGGCAGTCGGCATCCGTCGGTTACTTTGACCTAATGTTAGCGTTTCCACGTCTTCAGGGTGAGTCTAAAAACCGCTAATTTTTGGCCTGCTGCCCCGTTGGGAAAAATCTTTGCGTTTAATTTTCATTACGGGAGATTGTCTGCTCATAAACCCGCAAATATTGTTTCGCGCTCCGTTCCCATGACCACTCCTGTCGCATACCCCTGCGCACAATCTGATCCCATAGTTCTGGGCGATCATTGCAAGTCTGAACCGCCTCGGTCAGGGCCGCCACCAGACCTTCAACGTTGTAGTGAGGCAGATAAAAACCCGTAGCTGAACCATCGGCGATCGAGCTGGCGTCAACGGCGGTGACGGTATCGGCCAACCCACCGGTTGGCTGCACGACCGGTACGGTCCCATATCGCAAACTGTACAGTTGGTTCAGGCCGCAGGGCTCGTAACGGCTGGGCATTAAAAAAATGTCGGCACCTGCTTCGATGCGATGCGCAAGACGGTCGGAGAAGCCCAGGTGCAGCCCCAGACGATCCGGATAGCGGGTAGCAAGTTCCTTCAGGGCGTCCTGATACCGCGGATCTCCCGTACCCAGCACCACAAATTGAACCGATGGTTCATCGGCAAACAGTTGGCGCATGGCTTGGACGACTAAGTCCCAGCCCTTTTGTTCTGCCAGCCGACCGATCATCCCCACCAGAGGGACGCGGTGATGATGTGGCAGGTCGAATGCCTCCCGTAACGCAGCCCGATTGCTGGCCTTGCCCTCTTTCCAGCTTTCAGCATCATAGGTCGAGGCAATTTCGTTATCCGTCCTCGGGTCCCAGATCTGCGGATCGATTCCGTTGGGAATGCCAAACAAACGCTCGGCACGATCTCGCAACACGCCATCCAACCCGCACCCCTGCTCCGGAGCTTGGATCTCCTCGGAGTACCGCTGACTGACGGTGGTCAGCGCGTCGGCAAAAGAAAGACCGGCCTTGAGCAGGTTCACCTGGTCGTAGAACTCCAGGGCCCGAAAATGAAAGTGTTCCCACCCCAATCCGGTCAACGATAGAGTGTCCTTGGGAAAGATCCCCTGATAAGCCAAATTGTGGATGGTCAACACGCTTTTTGCCTGTTGCATCCATTGATAACCATCAAATCGTGTTGCCAGGTAGGCTGGTAACAATCCGGTTTGCCAGTCGTTGCAGTGTAGGATTTGCAAGTCGGGACAGATGCGATCGATCACCTGCAAACAGATGCGGCAAAAAAAACTAAACCGCAACGGGTTGTCCTGGTAGTCACCTTGGGCATCGCCATAAAGATGCTGGCGATCGAATAGCTCGGGATTATCCACAAAATAAACTGGCACATCCGATTGCGGCAGCGTCGAACGGGAAATCCGTGCCGAGAGCCCACGCCCGGCGATATTCGCGTGGACTACCATATCGGTTTCGCTGATAGGCTGCCGCGTCATATGCACCGAACGGAACGCGGGCATCAATACGATGACCTCGTGCCCAAGCCGTTGCAACGCAATCGGAAGCGCGCCACTGACGTCCGCCAATCCGCCCGTTTTTGCAAAAGGAACTGCCTCCGTGGTGACAAAAGCGATCTTCATGGGGATTCCAACACGAGGAGCCATCAGCGTTCAAATTCTCCGGAAACCCGCTCGGGCACCGGTCAGAAAGTCTAGCTTGTGGTTTTGTGTTCGGTAGAAGTGAACCCCAACCAGGGCAAGACAGTCGCAACCGAGCGGGAAAAGGGCCTTAGCCGT
This sequence comes from Roseimaritima sp., assembly GCA_007124075.1. Classification (GTDB taxonomy): domain Bacteria; phylum Planctomycetota; class Planctomycetia; order Pirellulales; family Pirellulaceae; genus Roseimaritima. The sequence continues at coordinate 5,163 of SLFV01000229.1, read as the reverse complement.
GAATGACGAATGCCTTGATTATTCCGGTCATAGTGGGCACATGTGTTCTTGTCTAGTACGATAAAGGTTCGAAATTTTTTGGACACCCTTCTCAGCAAGGCACCGACAAAGGTTTGTCAGACAATGAATCAAAGCAAATCAGCTTTTACCGCAGGAATTTGTTTTCTTTCCATATTAACCTTGAACGCGGCCCGGCCGCTGGCGGAACAACCCGGTGCGGGCACTGCGGGAACGGTTTCGGGGATCGATCAGTCGCTCCTGAGCACAAAAATTGAACCCGCCGATGACTTCTACATGTGGGCCAATGCGGCTTGGCTGGAAACCACTCCGATTCCCGCAGATCGATCGGAGTATGGCATTTTTTCGGTGCTCGATGACGCAGCCAAGGACCAAATTCGTGAAATCATTCAGTCGGCGGCAGAGGAAAACCAACCCGATCCAGGTTCGACCACACAGAAAGTCGGCGATTTGTACCGTAGTTATACCAACTTGGAAGCCCGAAACGCGGCAAGTCTTGACCCGATCGGATCGCTGCTGAAGGAGATTCAGTCGGCGAATTCGATACTGGAACTGGTTGCGGTGATGGGACGACTGGAGCGAGCAGGAGTATCGCATTTGTTTGGCGGATACGTCTCCGTTGATGCTCGCAAGAGCTCGCAGTACACGGTTTATCTGACTCAGTCCGGCCTGACGCTGCCAGACCGAGACTATTACCTGAGCAACGACCAGCGGTATCAACTGCTGCGGAGCGAACTTGTCAGCTACGCTGCGGACATGTTGCGGTCTGTCGATCACGACCATCCCGAAACGTCGGCAGCGAAACTGCTGGACCTGGAAACCCAGATCGCCAAGGCACAGTGGACCAAAGTCGAAAACCGTGATCCGGTCAGGACATACAACAAGCAAACGGCGGATCAAATGCGAGCGGCGTCAGGCTTTTGGCAGGCCTATGCCGATGCCACGGGCTTTGACCGCTCCGACGCAGTGGTGGTCCGTCAGCCAAGTTTTTTCGAGCAGGCCAATGCGATGCTCGGCGAATACTCGCTGGCCACGTGGCAGGCCTATCTAACCTTCAAGACCCTCGATGCGTACGCCCCGTATTTGACGGTTCCACTGGAGGCCCGCCACTTTGCGTTTCACGCTACCGCGATTACTGGCGTTGACGAACAAAAACCGCTGTGGCGACGAGCCGTGGAACTGACAGGAAGCGTGCTGGGAGAACTGGTCGGGCAGTTGTACGTCGAGGCTCATTTCCGGCCCGCGGCCAAGCAAAGGATGGAACAGCTAGTGGAAAACCTGCAGGTTGCGTTCGCCGCGCGGATTGAAGACCTGGACTGGATGGGGGAAGGCACCAAACGCCAAGCACTTGAGAAAATGTCGCAGTTCACAACGAAAATTGGCTACCCCGATCAGTGGAAGGATTACAGCGATCTGGAAATCGGAACAGAGTTGGCGGCGAATATCCTGGCTTCGTCCCGTTTTGAACATCAGCGGATGCTGAACAAGCTGGGGCAGCCGATTGACCGTAGCGAATGGCACATGACCCCGCAGACCGTCAATGCCTATTACAACCCAACCATGAACGAGATCGTGTTTCCTGCCGCGATCCTGCAACCGCCGTTCTTCAATCTGGCCGCTGACGATGCGGTCAACTATGGTGCAATCGGTGCGGTGATTGGCCATGAAATCAGCCATGGTTTTGACGACAAAGGCAGCCAGTACGACGGTTCGGGAATTCTTCGAAATTGGTGGACGGAAGAAGATCGTCAAGAATTTGAACAGCGTGCTGCGGGCTTGGTGGAACAATATAACCGTTATGCGCCACTGGAGGACATGCACATCAATGGTGAGTTAACCCTGGGGGAAAACATCGGAGACCTGGGAGGCTTGAGCGTTGCTTATCACGCCTACCAGCTTTCACTGGCAGGGAAACCCGCACCAGTCATTGATGGACTGACCGGGGATCAGCGATTCTTCCTCGGTTGGGCTCAAATCTGGCGGCGACTGTATCGTGAACCGGAACTGCGGCGTCGATTGTTGGTCGATCCGCACTCTCCCAGCCAGTATCGTGTCAACGGAATTGTCAGCAATATCGATGCGTTCTACGAAGCGTTCGAAATTCCAGAAGGCAGCCCCATGTTTATCCCCCCGGAGCAACGCATTCGAATTTGGTAAGTTGCTGGAAATTTTCCACGCGGGTTAGCCGCTCCTGGTTCTAGCTGAATCGATGACGCACTTGTTTCTCATCCTGCCTGCGAACATATGATGGAGTTGTCTCCCACTCCCACCGTCGCGCATCCCTTGGCAACTTGGGTCGTTCGCTACCGCTACCCGGTGATGGCCGTGTGGTTGACGGTTGCGGTCCTATTACGGCTGTTCGCGCCGACCTGGGAGTCTCTGGCCTACGATGGCGATTTTGATTTCCTGCCAATTGAAATGCCCAGCGTTGCCGGTGGGCTGCTGCTGGACCAAGCTTTTCCTGAGGAACGCCGCCGCAGCGAAATCGTGATTGTCGTCGCTCGCGAGGATCAACCGTTAACCGAGGCCGATGACTTCGTTGCGCTGGATTTGCAGCGACGCCTGGCGCATCGGTTTGCCGAAGTAAGCATCCGCAAAGCGCGCGACCTAGGGTGGCGGGATGGCCTGCCCGACTTGGAATCACGCGAAGGTGGTTTGCTGAAACGGGCTAAGGACGCGCTGGATGAAGCGATTGATGCGGACGAAAAGTTCTTTGAAAAATTTATTGACTGCCTGCCCCGCGACCGTGAGCCAACGGTGCTTGAACCTCGCATGGCAATTGCGTATTGGGATCGCTCGCGCTTGCTGACTAATTTCGGTGACCTGAAATTGTCGCGGTCGGATCGCCAAGCCGCATTGGCGCTGGTGCCCAATATCACGGAGCAAGTTATTCCGATCAATGATCGCGACCTGGATGCTTGGTCACCAATGATCGGTTTGCTGAGCTGGAATGACGCTGTTCTTGGCCACCGCTTGCGAAACAAGCATGCACGTTTGATTCGAATTCAATTGGAGTCGGATTTTTCCGCAACCGGAAATATTGCTACTTTTGAAGCCGTAGAACAAATGATCGAGCAAGTCCGGCAACATTCCGGCAGTTGCACTGAACCTGGGTTGCAAGTCCTACCCACTGGATCTGGAGCCATTGGCGCACAGACTTTGATCGCCGCCCGAGACGCGATTCGCTACACCGAATGGTTTACGGTGCTGCTGGTTCTGTGCATTCTGGCCTGCGTTTATCGTGCGCCACTGTTAGTGCTGATCCCGCTAATGTCCATTGGCTGTGCGGTGATTTGCGCCTCTGGGCTGGTAGCACTATTGGCGCTGTATGCCGTTTCAAACCCTGACGGCTGGTTTGACCTACGGATCTTCACAACCTCCAAAATTTTTGTGGTGGTGATTCTGTTCGGGGCGGGTACCGATTATTGCCTGTTCCTGATCGCTAGGCTGCGGGAAGAGGCCGTTGGCCGTCCGTGGACCGAAGCCTGCGCAGTCACCCTAACGAAGGTGACCCCCGCGTTATTGGGAAGCGCGCTGACCACCGTTTTGGGGCTAAGTATGCTGTGGATCGCCTCGTTCGGTAAGTTCCAGCACACCGGGCCCGTGATCGGACTGTGTTTGATGATTGGTCTGGTTACTTCGCTAACACTGACACCGGCGCTGCTGTGCATCTGCGGCCCGCGTGTCTTTTGGCCAAATCAATTGGCCCGCCTGGGAACTCAAAAGCGACGCGTATGGACCTGGTTGGCCTTAGTGATGACACGCTATCCCGCCGTCACGTTGGCTCTGGGCCTGGGACTGTTATCGGTACCAGCAGGTCTTGGGTACTTCAGCGAACGTGCGGTCACGTACGACATCAGCGGACAACTGAGTGCCACGACCAGTAGTCGGCAAGGCCTGGAATTACTAACCAAATATTTTTCCATCGGAGATTCCAATCCCACCACCTTATTGCTGGTCCATCGCGAAGCAGTATCCCGCGAGAAATTAATCGAGAACGTTAACCAACTCCGCCAGGAATTGTATCGCCTGCCCGGCGTCGTTGCCGTCAGAACGCTGCACGACCCGCTGGGAGAGTTCCATCCTGAGCGGAGGATGAGCCTGATCGATTCGCAGGCATGGCGACGTCGTTTACTGCGTGAACACCCGATCGCACAGCGGCATTTCTTCAGCGAAACCGAGCAATTCGCCAACCGCTTGGTCCGTGTGGATGTTGTTGTCCAGGGGGACCCGTTTGACACGCAAACCGCTGAAATCGTCGATCGCCTGGGGACATGGCTGCAAAGCCAGATCGAAGACCCACGGTCTGTTTGGTACGATTCCAGCTTCGCACTTTCAGGAACAACCGCATCCATCATCGACCTCAAGGCTGTCACACTGCAAGATAACCAACGTATTAAATGGGCCGTCGTGGGCGCGGTGTTCTCGATTTTGTTGTTAGTTGTCCGCAGATTCTGGCTCTCGGTCTATTTGATCCTAACCGTCCTATTGAGCTACTATGCAACCGTGGGGATTACGTACTGGTTTTTCCGCTGGCTGTACGGACCCACTTTTTTAGGGCTGGACTGGAAACTTCCGTTGTTTTTGTTTGTGATCCTGGTCGCGGTTGGCCAGGACTACAACGTCTACCTGGTAACCCGCGTGCTGGAGGAGCAGAAACGGCGAGGCTGGTTGTCGGCATTACGCCGCGCGGTCTCCCGAACGGGGGGTATCATAACCGCCTGCGGGATCGTGATGGCGGCCACTTTCTTTAGCATGACTTCCTCCGCCGTTTACCCCTGGTTGCTGCAATCGATCTCGACGGATTCCGCCCCCGCTTCTCCGGTTTTACAGGGGATCGTGCAATTAGGCTTTGCCCTTGGGCTGGGAGTCATCATCGACACCTTCATCGTCCGCACCTTTCTGGTTCCAAGCTTTATCACCCTGACGCATCGCTGCTGTGGCCCTGCGAAGCAAGCAGCAGGGGGAGATACGTAGCGGAGAGGGCCGACAATCGGGCCAAAGCTATTTCCGAATCGTTCCTCGGCCATGGAAAACACCTAAGACTTGGGGGGAGGACGGACCATTACTCAACTGCTGGCGAAATCAGCCAGCAACGCGCCTCCGATGCTTGAATCTTAGGCACGCTGCCTATTCTTTGCGCTA
>SLFV01000389.1 GCA_007124075.1 Roseimaritima sp. | reverse complement strand
TGCGAGAGACATCTGGTATCAGTGACTTTACGGGAGCCGCTGGCAAGCCCATGCCGATGGAACCAGCCGACGTCGAGCGTTTTAATCCACAGAAGAAGGATGACGACGAAGAAGAAACGCCGATGAAAACCGCCATTCGTTTTAGGCCTGGTGATCGAGTCCGCGTGAAGGAAGGCAACTTCCAAAACCAGGAAGGCGAGGTCGACTCGATCGATGAAGCCAACGGTCGTGTTACGGTGATTATCAACATCTTCGATCGTAGCGTTCCGATGGAACTGCACCATTGGCAGATCGAAGATCTGTAACGAAATGTGGCGTCCCGACAACGCATGGTTCCCCAGCCTCTGCACTGCGGGAGCTCGGCACATCACGGCACTGCGGGAACATGCAGCGAGTTTTCGTAACTGGAGCGAATGGCTTGATCGGCAGCCGGGTCGTGCAGCACATGCTACAGACGGGATGCGACGTAACCGCTGGGGTTTTCCGGCATGTGCAGCGAGTCCAAAGTCTGCCGCTTGACCGTGTTTGCCAGCTTGATGTCACCCAGCCGGAATCGCTGGCGGATTGTTTTTCGGGTTGTCAGACCGTTATTCACTGCGCTGGAGCGACGCTCGCTCGCCAAGAAACCGATTACCTTAACGTCAACGCGAAAGGGACCGCCGCAGTCGCCGCTGCCTGTGTTCGCTGCGACCCTGTACCCCGTTTGGTTTATGTCTCCTCACTGGCGGCGTTGGGACCAGCACCCGATCGGACCCCGCTATTGGAAAACGCTACGGCTCGGCCAGTGTCGGCTTACGGACGTAGCAAACGGGAGGCGGAGCAAATCCTGTTCGCATTTGCTGACAAAATGCCAGTTACCATCGTGCGCCCCTGCTCCGTGATCAGTAGCGATGATCCTTACCTGCTGCCACTTTTTCAATGGGCTGTGCGCGGCTGGGTGTTTGCAGCCGTCAATGCCGGCTTCCGCTACAGTTTTGTGCACATCGACGATTTAGTTCAGGCTTTGACTAACATAAGCCGCGCGGGCAAGACCGTCTCTTCCGTGGAAATCCATCAGGGACTTTATCACATCGCCGCTCCACACCCGATGACCTTTGGAGAATTAGGATCAATCACAGCCCGGCTGTTCCAACGTCATGAACCGCGAGTGGTACGTCTGCCAGCTTGGGTCTGTTGTACGCTGGGCTGGGGAGGGGAAGTTATTGATCGCTTGACCGGCAAACGACCGCTCATCAATCGGGACAAAATCTCGGAGGCATTAGGTGGTTCTTGGCTTTGTGATGCAACGAAGCTGCAAGCCGAAGGTTTATACGACTTTCCCGTTACGCTGAACAAGCGGGTTGAACAAACGCTACGCGGTTACCAAATGCGAGGAAAGTTACCTCTATTTGACATCCGTTAGACGAGCGCGTCTATCGTGCGTCAGATACAAATCGAGCTCGCACGACTCTGTGCGGAGCAGGAATATTCAGCAAATGAGCAAGCCGGCCACTGTTTTTAGTCGTCCAAACGTGGCGTGGGTAACGTCTGGAAACAAAGTTATCGGCGGCATGGCTGTGTTTTTTCATTGGGGTGATGTGGTTCCACCAACCACGACCGCGCGTTAGGTTACTGAGTAAATCGCTGCGGAAGGTGCTTTGTTCGCCCCCATAAGATACGTTCGTTTTCTGTTCACCTTTGCGAAATCAACATTTAAAGAGCTGCCATGTATGACGTAGTGGGCGTGGGCAACGCCTTAGTTGACATTCAGGCCCAAGTACCAGATGAAATGCTTGCCAAGTTGGGGTATGCCAAAGGCATCATGACGCTGGTTGATGATCAATGCCAAAGTGATGTTTTGCAGCGGCTTGACCACCGAACGCTCTATCGTTGCGCCGGAGGGTCGGCCGCCAATACCATTGTTGCGGTTGCGGAGTTTGGAGGTAGGTCCGCTTACATTGGTAAGGTTTCTTCGGACGAGGTGGGTGATTTTTTCCTGCAGGACATGCGAAATAACGGGGTAAAAATTGACGTCACCGGCTCCACAACCGGTCCGACCGGTACCTGTGCGATTCTTATCACTGACGATGCACAACGGACGATGCTGACCAATTTGGGTGTTTCTGCAACGTTGGGTCCGGAAGATGTGAATGAGGAGGATGTGCGGCACGCAATTTACCTATACGTCGAAGGCTACCTGTTGACCGGCTCATCCAGCAAAGCCGCCGCGCTGCGAGCGATAGAGGTGGCAAAAAGCAACAACGTGAAAGTCGCATTGACCGCGTCAGATCCCTTTCTAGTAAATCTGTTGCGGGACGAACTTTGGGACTTGATCAAAGGTCCGGTGGATTTGTTGTTTTGCAACGAAGAGGAAGCCAAGAGCCTGACCGGTAGTGACGATGCCGAACAGTGCGCACGGATCTTGCACCAGCACATGGATAACGTTGCGATGACCTTGGGTGCCCAGGGTTCGATCGTGATGCATGCGGGAGAAACGATTCGGATCCCCGGAGTCCCTTGCCACGCCATCGATACCACGGGAGCCGGGGACATGTACGCGGGAGCGTTTTTGTACGCGATCACGAATAATTACAACTGGAAACAGGCTGGCACGTTGGCCTCCCACGCGGCATCCCGGATTGTATCGCAGATGGGAGCAAGGCTTGACCAAAAGTTTACACCTCACGAGGTGGAACAATTATGCGAATAGCTGGTGTAGGCTGATCTTATTGAACCGGACTTTGCAACATGCCATTTACAGCTAGACAGCCAGCGATGCCATGGTTGGAAATGCCGCTGGAATTCCTGACGCTACTGGAAACGCTGCACGAATTTACTGAACTGGAATGTAAACTCCGTACCGCCTCTTCCTCCGTCGAGGATTCCGATCGGCTGCAGCAACTGCACGACCAAATCGTGCAGCTTTCCGCCCCCCTACTGGAGCCAGAGTCCTTGGACGATCTGTCCCAGCGACAGATTGACATGGTTTTCACCCATGCGGTTTGTCTGGTGCAAGCCATTGCTCGTTGCGTACAGGATGAACCGGTACCGCTGAACACCGCCGGTTCGGAAACCTTGCAGCGATTTCAATTCGATTACTGGGCCGCACCCGAAAAGTGCAAACAGATCCGCGATCGATTGGAACGGGTAACCGAATTAACGTCGGCAGAAATTGCAGCCATCGAAGCTCAAGTCAGCCGTTGCGCTGGTGTGGCGTACGATCGTCAGGCGATTAGCAAGGCCCTGCGGGAGCGGTTTGCGTTGTGGCCTAAAAACGAACGGATTGACCAGGCCGCCTTGGAGTGTTTTCAATCCTTCTACCCGCAATCACCCTTAGCCGTGGGTGAAGTCAAACTGGTTATCTGCGGACTGATCGTCTTCTTCTGCATTCCGTTTGAGGAAACGCGGCTAACGACCACTCGGTTCGACGGACTGCGGGAGCCGGAGCAACGAACGATCAGCGATTTCCTGAACAGGATTCAGCGGTTCGAACAAAGTCAATTTGCCCACTTCCCGGTTTTTGGAAGCGTGACGGCCTCCGGGGTGTCCGCCACTGTGGTTGAATCTTTGGCTACCAACACGGGACTTTCCGGCGATACCGTTCGGCGGCACCTCAGTCACATGACCGCAGTCATTCCCTTGGCCGAGGTGGATAAGTTTGTCGTTCATGATATTTGGGGACATGCATGGCAGGCGGCTGTCATGGGATACGACCGGCTGTACGACGAGCTGGCCGAGTATGCTGAGCCGCTAGGTTTACAAGAGCGAAGCGATCGGTCGAACGAAGCGATTTCTTTTGGTGACTGTTTTCAAATACAAGGCCAAACGGTTCGGTTTAACGAGCAAAGATTTCGAAAATTCACAACACGTCTGGTCACCAACCGTCTGCCAGTGGCGATGGCACCTGTGGTTGCGGAGCTATTAGCCGATTTGACAGAGTTCAAAATCGTTGACGATGCTGCTCAGAGCAATCCGGAAACGAGGTACCGGTACGCAGAACTGTTGCCTAGTTCCAGTCGCTTCAAAGCTTCACCGGCAAAGTTGGATTTACTGATCCAGGATCTGGAATTCTATTTTCAACAAGCCACCAAGAGCCTGCGGCTGTGGGCATCGCGACCAAGCCGTCAGCAGCAAACGATTGATCAGTTACAAAATAAAGGTGCGGACACGCTGTCGGCCACCGAAGCGGTCCGTCATGGCTGCCTGTTGTGGCAACGCTGGCTGGCTGACGGTTTTCAGCATCAGCGCAGATGGCATGTTCGTGACGGACGATTGCAGGTCAACCTAGCCACCGCGATTCAGCTCAATTTTATAGGAGTGCATCGAGAAATCCTACATGCGTACGACCGGATCGGAAAGCTGAACGCGGAACATACCGGCTTGAAAAGTTTTCGCGATGTGATGCTGATTGCTACCGCCATTTTTTTTGCCTCGGAGCCAGCCCGAAATTTGTGGCGTATTGATGAATGGCTGGCACTGAAGATTGAACCACTGTGCGAGCGCTTCGCCATGGAATTGGCTTCAGTTGAAAAGCCTTCTTAAGCACGATATTCACAAGATCCACTATGGGCGGCATTCCTAACTTTTTATCGTGACAGAATACTACGTTTCGATTTCCCGCAAGTAAACCGCCAACACGGATTCGAAGGTTTGCTGGTCAACCTTGAATTCCGGCTGAGCATCACTGTACTTGTTGCAGTGTTCCACCATCACACGATAAAGAAACCGAAACAGATGCCGGGGGACCCGCAATTGCTGAAACACGACCAGCAAACGGGCATAGCCGATCTGATCACAGAACAAATCCTTGGGTTCGGCCACGCGGTCTTCCATTCCGCACGCAAGCATTCTGACGCGTGCCAGGTCGTACAAGGATTCACCGGTCCAAGCGAACGCGGGAATCATGTTTTGTTTATCCAATCGTGCTCGCTCGTGAAACTCCGTGCTTTCACGGTCCACAGCCCGATGCAGTTCCTGCGGCAGCATCATTTTGATGCCCAACCCAGGATGCTTCAGCAACTTGTTGTCCAGCAATGGCCATACCAGTCGCCGCATCAACTCCGGCTTGCCCCCAGTCAGGTGGGGTTCGTCAACACGATCAATCAACACAATCACGCCAGAGAACCCCAGCTTTTTGATCGCCATTTGAAATTTCGTTAGCAATTCAAAGCGATCGTCGGTGCGGGCAAACCGTGGCAATGGTTGACTGTCAAGCTCCTTGATCGGGAACCGCATCAACACCTTGCGGAGCGAACCTAATTCGCGTTTACCAATCCGCATTCGTCGCCGGATTCCCCAAGACTTTCGAAAGCAGCGCAACCAGCGATACAGGTAGGGAGCGAAGCCCGCGAGCGTGGCAATGAGCAGCAACCAGAATCCGGTTTTGAACTGAATCTTGTCGCCCCGGACCAACGAAATCGTGGCTAAACAAGAGAGCAACATCCATGCAAGCCCCAGGGATAAATCCCACCAGACCCACCAATTACGATAATGCAATTTGGATCGAAAGACATTCCAGCGTCCCGTGAAAGTCGAGGAGGTCGACTGGTCGTAACAACAAGCTAACAGCAGAAGATCGCGAGCAGTGGTACGATCCAGGCGATCTAAATCCTGTTGGTGAATCCGAGCAGGATCATTTTGAAGCGACTCGGCCTCGTCATGATTGTCACCTTCAAGAACGCGATCGATAAGATCGGTGACTCCGATGCACAAAACCGCGTCCATGTGGTCCCACAGTCGCCACGCATCCAATACCTTTTCAGGTTTGGTGCTACTTCCCCAACTGCTCCTTTCTTGGAAATGATCTAGGAACGGGTTGAAATCGTCGTAGCGGATGACAAAAACGCGTTTGGTCGGATGTTCCCTATTATATGCCCCCAGATGACGATCGATTTGCAAACGCATCGCCGTTTTTCCCGAGCCCTTGGGCCCGAAAATAATGGCCGTTGCAGGTTCGCCGGGATCCCCATAGATCTTGTCCCAGACCGGATGGTAGGCGCTAACGATACAATGCTCCTTGAACACTGGATCGGTCTGCGCGTCTTCCTCCGCGAACGGGTTGCGTAAGATCCCGTGATGTTCAAGAAAGCTTTGGATATTCATCTTTGGGTCGGACTATTTCTTTTCCAGACCCTTCAACATCGCCACGAAGGCGTCGCGATTGGCTTTCACGACAGCGGCGGGCCCCGTCATTTTAATAAAAAATTTACGATCCTTCGAATCCACAACTATCGATCCGACCATCGCGTAATCCTCGCGCTCCACGACGCGTCCTCCCGCGAATGGACCCCCCATGGTTTCTTTGAACGTTCCAACCAGATCAACAATGTGAACCGTATGCCCGGCAACGGTTTCCGTCTCCGTCTTAAAGGCCTCGTCACCCGCAAGCCGGAATTGTCCTTTCCAGCGTTCGATGTTGGCCTCGATCGACCCAGTAGCCGACATCATTGTGATCCGCGCCGTTTCGTCCTGATCCGTAGCGGCGGCGGAAAATTCGTATTGAATCATGGAAATCTTTGGTTGAACCGTCTTCCATTGCTTGGGCGCAACCATTCGGCCAGTGTCGAAAACTTCGATCGTCACCCCAGCATCCGCCTTCGCTTCGTCAGCCTGAGCAGAACCCAAGGAGGCCCCCATCAGCATGACAGCGGCGCCGGCAACAACAGCAATTCGTAACATGATCAGCCTCATCTTTTGTTTTTCAGCAATCGATACCATTCATTCTCCGCGACTGGGTGCGGGTCCCCATTTGCCGTTCCTGATCGCTCGGGAACGATTCCCTCGCGGAGGACCGAAGGAAGCAGAGCAGCATCGTTCCCCGCAACACGCCCCTATTGTAACATGCGGGACCAGGGTTCGTAGCCCGCCAGCCATTTCCTTCACAATTAGCGACAAGCGATCAATCACCGACGGATTCGCTTATCGTTTGTCTCTGCGTCCGGGCGAGCTTTCGTGACGATCATCGTCGGGCGAGCGTCCGGTGTTTTCTCTTCGTGCATCGGCTGCGGCCATTTCTAAATTGGCGGCCCGGTAGGACCGTACCATCAGCCCCGCACCGGCGGCAAACATCACGATCAGCCCCAACAAGTGGGTCATTTTTATTGACATTTCGAACCGGATGCGGCTGAGGATTTCGATCGCCAAAACAGCGATCCCCAGATAGGTTAGCCACCAAGCCCAATTGCGGCGGGCGTCAACAAACAGCGAAAAGACGCCAACAAAAAACGGCACGAAGAGTAACCCCATCGAGGTCGTCTGCAGCAAACGCCCCGAGCCACCACGACGCATGAGCCCCGAAAGGAAACCGGTTCCGGTTTGCACGTAAATGGAATCGAAGAAAAAATAGATCGCAGCTACGGCGAGGGCCAAGCCGCCCAAGAACATCCCCACACCACCATCTGTCCCACCCGAGCCTTTCATGAGAATGCTCCCTTTGAATCAAGAATCAAGCGAGTGAAACTGCGTTATCGTGCTTGTCATTTGGCCACTGTACACCGCTTAGACTTGCCAATGCCAAGAGCAAAGCTTGCGTACCAGCCATTTGGTGTCCCTGCGCTTTAACCGCCTCGTAAAACTGCTTCGCCAGTGCCAACCCCGGCAGGGCCAGATCCATTCGTGCAGCCTCCTCCAAAGCGATACTCAGGTCCTTGATAAAATGTCGCACAAAGAATCCCGGTTCAAAATCGCCTTGAATCATCCGTGGTGCCAGATTGCTGAGCGACCAACTGCCGGCGGCTCCCGAGGCAACCGAGCGGAGCACGTTTTCCAGGTCCAACCCTGCCCGATAGGCGTACAACAAGCTTTCACAAACTCCGATCATATTGTTTGCGATTAAAATTTGATTGACCATTTTCGTATGTTGTCCGGCACCTGGTCCGCCCTGGTGAACGATCGTTTGCCCCATAGCTTGCCAACAAGGCTGAAGAGCTTGGACAACCTCCGTCTGGCCGCCGATCATGATCGACAACTTCGCGGCTTTGGCACCGACATCTCCTCCGCTGACCGGTGCATCGACACCGTACACCCCTCGCTGGCGACATGCCTGATCGATTTCAATTGCCAAGCTGGGTTTGCTAGTTGTCATGTCAACCAGCACGGTACCAGGTCTAGCCCCTGTCAATGTACCGCTGGGACCCAGCGTGATTTCTGCCACATCGTCCGGAAAGCCGACAATACTGAACACAATATCGCTGGCCGCAGCAACGTCTGCCGGAGCCTCCGCCCAGATGGCTCCGCGGTCAAGGAGAGATTGGGCTTTTTCGGGCGAACGATTGAATACGGTTATGGTGAAACCCGCATCCAACAAATGTCCACACATGGACGATCCCATGACCCCCGTACCAATCCAGCCCAAACGAGTAACGCCGGGACGAACAGTCAGTGAAAAGTCACTCATGGTTGTTTACTAGGCAAAGTCCCGCAAGGAAGCTGGCCGTTCTCCGACATTGAGAAAATGGAAATTCTGATAAAAATGACTCGTCTCCGCAGGGTCACGATCCTGAATGACGAGTCCGACGTGAGCGGGGAAATTTAATTACTGACGCGTTCGACATATTCCCCCGTTCGCGTGTCAACTTTGATGACATTGCCTTCCTTGATGAAACCGGGCACGATGATTTCCGCTCCCGTTTCCACTTTTGCAGGCTTTGTGACATTGGTTGCGGTATCGCCTTTTGTCCCTGGGGCACATTCGACCACTTCCAACTGAACGTGGTTGGGGGCTTCGACGACGATCGCGTTCCCGTTGTACAGTGTCATCGAACAGGCCATGCCATCTTTTAAATACTTCCACAGGTCACCAGCGGTGTCACTGCTGACCTCGTATTGTTCGTATGTCGTGTTCTCCATGAAAACGTAATCCTCTCCTTGACGATACAGGAACTGCACGTCGACGGTTTCAACGTCCGCACTCTCCAGTGTATCTCCCCCCTTGTACGTGCGGTCCAAAACCGTACCACGGATCAGATTTTTCATCCGGCATTTGTACATCGCGTTCCCCTTGCCAGGTTTGACAAAGTTCATTTCGACCATCAAATAGGGTTCGCCATCGATCTGGATCTTCAGCCCTTTACGAAAGTCGCTGGTGCTGTACGTTGCCATGGTGACGCTGCTCCGTGTTAAGCTAGAACTGGGGCGGAAATCGAACGCGAACTACCCCGAAAATGCAAGGTTAGACAAATTGTTGAGTGGGATTTTAACGGGAGATGCTGACTCTGTCCGCGCCCGGTGCGCCGAGAAATCGGTGGTGCCCTGGCAGCAAGCCATGCGGAAAGCGATCCGCACGGGAGCCGAACTGCGTCGTCGCTTGGAACTGGCTGCCGCGCCCGGCGACGAGCGAGCGGAATCCGACTTTCCCGTCTTCGTGCCACTGGAATTCCTGGCCAAGATGCAGCCCGGCAATCCTGACGACCCGTTGCTACGCCAAGTCCTAGCC
>SLFV01000230.1 GCA_007124075.1 Roseimaritima sp. | reverse complement strand
CCCAACGCTGCTCCTCAAAGTGCATCTGCCCCAACCAAAAGGTGGCCGTGCGTTTGGTTTCCCGCAAAACGTCCTGGATGAACGCAATCCGCCGTTGGTATACCTCTTCGGTTTCGCCACGCTGACGTTCCAAGGCGTATTCCTTCTGCAAGCGGACGTTCAGCCGCAAATCAGCCAGTTCAAACTCTGGGCGACGCAGGTCCATGTACAGCACGCGGGCTCCCTGCAGGTCTTCTTCCTCGATGTTGTCAAACGAACCTTGCAGATGTCGCCAGCGGGCGCGACCCAGTGCCCCAAGTTCATCAAACATCCCGTATTGCACATAATACCACTGCGCCAAGGCGATGTTGTCGCGCATCGCATCTTGGACGGCTTCCGCGTACTGGCGCGCACGAAGTGGCAGGGTCCACAATCGAGCGGTGGAGATTCCCGGTAACTGCGTAAACGCATCCGCGACGGCCTGGGCGTCGAGGTGCAGATTGATTCTTTGGTCGCCCGCAAACGATTCGGTTAGCAATCGCATGCGGTGCGACAGCAGTTCGGGAGTCGCGTTGAGCAGGGGAATGGTTTGTTGAATGTCGGTCGAACTGAGCGGGTAGTCAAAAAAACCCGCGACTCGCAGCCGCCGCAAAATCGACGGGTCGCGACGCGCGGCGGTCAACGTGGCAATGCCCCGCTCGTTGGTCCCCGGAATCGGCAATCCCAGTTGTGTGTCAAATAGGAAGGCTTCGCCTGCGATGACGACCGCGCATAACCACGGGTCTCCCTGCGGATCGGTTTGGTTGGGGACCGACAACATGCAAGCCGGGAGGTTGGCGTGACGACATAACTGCAAAAATATGTCTGCACGCAGTAGACCGTCGGCGGAGCCACGCCACAGAGCCTCCCAGGTCGTTTGCCGGTATCCCGGCCCCATGAAGGTCAATCCCTGGCCCAGTGCGGGAAGGGAGGGGGTGTCGGGAAATTGGATTTCCAATGGTTCCTGTTGCACATTGCGGATCACCCAGTCAAACAGCCGACTGGCGACGCGCAATTGATAATCGGACTGGTCCGTCAACCCCACCTGGTCGACCCGTGATTCCAACCAGGGGTCAATACAAGGTTTCTCCAGCACACGTTGCGTCACGCAGTGCAGGAGGTACTGCAATCGGAAATGTTCCACGTCCGATGCAGCAAACTCCTTGCGCGCAATCTCTGCGGTGGCTTGTGCGGTTGGTAACAGCGATTGCCAACTGGCCAACAATTCGGTGGGCAATGGGTACCCGTCACTGCTGACTTTTTCGCGCCACGCGTTAAGGTGATAGCTTAACTGCCCCGATGCAGCGTTCAGATCCGATTCCCCCAGCCGAGTCAGCAGGAGGAACGTCTCCCTCAGGTGATCGTAGCTGCCGGCTTCTTCTTGCAGTAACTGTTGCTGCCGCTGAATCCGCCGGGCCTGTTCGCTTCGATCAGCGCAGCCGGCAAGCGCTGAAAGTGTCATCCCCAACACCGTCGCCAGACAACAGGCGATTCGACGATGTGAAACGTTTGCCATTGAAAAAAACGCGGGCAGAGGAATCATTACGGAAAAGTGGTAGCGTAGGATGAAAATATCAAGACGAACCGGCCGGAACGGGCCTCCCGGGAGCTGGGTCGGTTTCAAACGTTTTAGCCTTCGGTGTCGACGATCGGAAGCGGAGAAGGTTTCGTAACGCCCACGGGCACACGCAGCGTCAGACGTTGCGGCAAACATTCCAGGGTCAAAGGGAGCATGCCGCCGTAATCGCCATCGACTTGGAAAGGAATTGGTAGATCGGAGCAGATCGCCCATTGTGGACTTCGATAGCGCAGCACGTCCGGACCAGCCAGATGCCTGAGATAGCGGACGGCGGTCAGGTAACGCAGTGTGCTGAATGTCGATCCGCGGGTCAAGCCGCACAGGTCCAGTTGGCCGTCGGCAGGATCGGCGTGCGGTTGTATCATTAACCCTCCCGCGTAACAGGGCAAGTTGAAAAACATCGCCCAGCGGCAAGTGATTGGTCCTTCCGGTCGACCGCCAGCCACAGACGCCAACACTGATTTTTTATTCAAATCGGCGGCATTCCCCCCGCCCTTCCCAGGAGTAAACGGCACGTTTTCGGAGCGGGCATCGCCTTGGTTCACGACCGCCCCCGGGCAAGTAACCACGATCGATGGGTAATGGTAGCTACGCACGGTTTGAATGATCGGTTTGATGTAATGCCAGTGACGGATGTGACCTATGCGTTGCTGATCCATCCGCCGCACGACTTCGGCATCAAATCCGCAAGTCGCCATGATTAAAAACAATTTTCCGTTGGCGGTAGCCGCGTCGATGCGAATCAAGGAACCGTGCGAGACGGTTTGCAACAATTCATCGGCGGACGTGGTGAAGCCAAAATGTTTGGCCAGTAAGTTTTCCGTCCCTAGCGGAAAGGGGACCAGTGGAATCGTCGCCGGAAGCTGATCGGCGGCCAGACGTAATGTGCCGTCCCCCCCCGCAGTGACGACAGCGGCGGTCGAATCCGGAGGAGTGGCGGCGATGGCGGCAACGATTTCCTGACAATTCCGCGAAATGGAAACCGCAAAATCAGCGGTTCGGAGTGCAGCAATTGCTTGCTGAATTCGATCGTGGCCGTGGCCGCTTCCGGCCTGCGGATTTTCCAAGAAGAAAACGCGTTGCGTTCGCGTCGACGGGCATCGACCGTCGTCCTTTTGGGGAAAAATTGCCATAAATTATCATTTTTCTCGCTTGCGCGCCGCTTGCCCCGCAATTCGCAAGCTACGGTTCCTTCGGGCAAAACACTGCGCGGTCGTGACCTCGCAGTACTTGGGAATTCGCACTACGACCTGGAGGGTAGAATGGCCTTGGAAGTGAATTCAACTTTCACGATTCTACCTGCGAATCACCCAAACTGCAGACATTTACTCGATCTAGAGAAAACGGGCAGAACGTGTATTTCATTAGAAGATACTGGGTCATTGGGCTGGTGTTCCTTGTGGTCGTCATCCACGCGGCGATCATTAGTTACGTTCGCAGCCAAGTCACAAGACTGAAGAATCATCAGTCCTCAACGATCTATGTTGGTTCTTTCCGATTTCAGCTTACCAACCATCCGGAAGTTGTGTATGCCTTCAGTTTGCACACAACCGTTGACCCTAATCGCCGGCACTACGCGGAGGACCAACTGCGTCGCAAGCGACTGGAGATTCAGGAGTCGGTGGAGCAGACGTTGCGTCAGGTATCGCAAGAATTGCTGCAAGATCCAAAGCAAACTGGGCTGCGAGATCGGATCCTGGAAGCAATTTTCGCGCAAGCAAACGATGTTTCCCTGCAGCGACTGGTGATTACCGACTGGCTGGAGTTGCCGGCGACAGTTCTCCGTGATGATCGCTTGGTGACCACCCTCCCCTGACGAACGATTGGACAGGCGTTTCGTCGCCTTCAACGCCGGAAAAAACAGCGATCGTGGACGCTAATTTATCGCAGCGAACGGCTACTAAGTCGTATGACCGATAGGCGTTTCACAAACGCCTGAGCTACTGACCGATGCAGTACAGCTTTGCGGTGGAACGGACCAGCAGGGTTCCATCGACAATTGCCGGCGTTCCGCTAAAGTTAGCCGGTGGATCATCGAACCGATTGGTGGCAATCTGCTGAAATTCCTCTCCCAACCGAACTACGAAACCGACACCCTGCCGATTGAAAAAATACAGTTGGTCTCCGGCAACGACGGGAGAACTGTAGTCTTGTCCACCACGCGGCCCACGGCCGCGGCCGCCGCCGGAGGGGTCCGACCCCAGTCTTTGCTGGTAGATTCGCTCTCCGCTGGAGGCGTCGACGCAGTTCAACACCCCGCCTGCGACCCAGTACATGCGACCATCATGGACCACGGGAGAAGAAATGCGCCCGCGATGGTCTTTCTGCCAAACAATATTCGTCTGGGTCACATCACCTAAACCGCCGATGCGAACCGCAACCGCATCACCGCCGCGGCCATCAATCGCGTAGACCACGGAATTGTCCAGCACGGGGCTGGAGTTCATCGAACCATCGCGGATGCCATCGCAATACCAACGCAGCTTTCCATTTTCCGGGTTCAGTCCCCAGATCTCGTTGGGCACCGCAATGATCAGGTCCGTGCGATCGGTGTCGACTGTTGCAACGATCGGTGTACCCCACATCCCGTTGAGCGCCACCTCCTGTTTCCAGACAACCTCCCCGGTCTGCTTGTTCAACCCGAACAGGCTGCCGCTTTCGGGTCCCGCCGTCACGATCAACAGCTCGCCACTGAACATCAAACTGGAGGCCGATCCCCATTGTCGCGGATCCAGGCCGTCCCCAACATCGACGTTCCAAAGTTGCTGGCCATCAAGATCGAAAGCGAAAACGCCCGATTTTCCGAAAAAACAGAAGACCCTTTGACCATCGCTAACCGGTGTATGGCTGGCATAACCGTGCTCGGCAAACATTCCCTGATAGCGATCTTCGGGCAATTTGGCATCGACCGTTGCCCGCCAAAGTGTCTTCCCGCTTTTCAGATCGATGCACAGCAGATGACGCTTCAAGTCCTCCAGGCTCCCCTGCGACTGACGATCAGTGCCGTAGCCCGTCCAACATGTCACGAACACTTTATCGCCAACGACGATTGGGCTACTGTGACCGGGGCCCGGCAAGTCCACCGCCCAACGCAGATTCTCTGCGTTGCTCCACTGCGTCGGAGGAAGTGCATTGACCTTCGCAATGCCGGATCCATTAGGACCGCGGAAGCGGGACCAGTCCGACGCGGACAGTTCCCACGCGATGCAGGCAACTGAAGCGATGAAAACGACGAAATACCGCAGCCCCCAGGTTTGTTTCATCTCTACCATCGCTGTAAAGTGATCAATGAAGAAGACGGCTCGCCGCGAACGTCGGAATGCCGGGCTGCGGGAAACAACGGCATGGCAACACGCAAAACGCGTCGCCTTCCGACGTTCGCGGCCAACCGTCTTCGTTGTTGGGTGTAAACCAAGCCGGTCGGGGAAGGTTTCGCGCCAAGCCGACTTTTCTTTTTTCGAGCGGATAGGTCCGCACGTCGAACGCTTCGGTCGCTTTGCCTGCGCTGCGCAAACCGGAATCGTTGGGAGGGTTCGAAATTCAATTGTCACCATTTTTTTTCGGAGACTAGGTTTTGTCCGCTGCGATCGATTTTCAGGCTAAATTGACTATTGGAATTGTCACCGTGTCGGATCGCGCCAGTCGTGGGGAATACGTCGACGCGGGTGGGCCGGCCATCGAGGACTACTTGCGCGAGGTGCTAGACGAGCCGTTTGAGACGTTATGCCGGATGGTTCCCGACGAAGTCGAGGTGATTGCTAGCGCACTGATTGAACTGGTTGACCAAGCGGATTGCAGGCTGGTGGTCACCACCGGAGGAACGGGGCCAGCGGTTCGAGACGTGACGCCGGATGCAACCGAGATGGTGTGTGAGAAGTTGTTGCCGGGGTTTGGCGAACGAATGCGACAGGTCTCGTTGCAGTACGTGCCAACCGCAATCCTTTCCCGACAAACGGCGGGCGTGAGATCCCGCTCGTTGCTCATCAATTTGCCGGGACAGCCCAAAGCAATCTCCCAATGCTTGGATGGCGTTTTCGCAGCGATCCCGTACGCGATCGAACTGATCAGCGGCAGGTTCCTGCAAACCAACCAGAAGCGATTCGTGGCGTTTAGGCCCAAATCGACAAAATAGTCCAAGGTCTGGACTGAGGAAGCAAACTAGCTTCAGAAATCGGGGCGACATGATTCGAACATGCGACCTCCTGGTCCCAAACCAGGCGCTCTAGCCAGGCTGAGCTACGCCCCGTCAAAATAAATTTGCTGTTCCCTCCGCGGAAGACCACCGTCTCTACCAGGAGCGATTGCAAAATGGAAATTCGCTTTCGCCCAACACCTTCCGCTTCACGTCCTCCTTCACCTTCCAGCGATCGTTCCTAATTCTAATTCCCACGCCGAACTTTGGATAGGCCGGTTTAATCACTTTTCGCACCCAATGACCAACCAACGGTCGACCGGCTTACGCGGCGGCGGTTCGCTGCCCGGGGACAATCATGCCTTGCAAACGTTCAAACTCCTCGGGGCTGTTGAAGTGAATCGTTATTTTGCCTCGACCACGGCTGGTTTCGCGAATGTCCACCTTGGTGCCTAACTGCCGTTTCAGTTCTGATTGCAAGGACTGAATGAGAGGAGAAACGGTTCGCACTTTCTTCCCCTTGCCACCGGCATTGCCACTCCCTTGACCAACAGGTGCCCCGCCCAGTTCCAACGCGTCCTCTTCGGCCAGCACTGCAGCAACATGATTCTCCGTCGCCCGGACGCTCCATTTTTCTTCCTCGATTCTCCTCGCCAAATCGATTTGCTGTCGTTCATCCCCCAGCGGTAACAGGGCGCGAGCGTGACTGGAGGAAATCCGTTCGGCATTAATCTGATCGATCACCGGGGCGGGCAATTCCAGCAACCGCATCAGATTGGCGATCGTGCTGCGGTCGATCTTCAACCGCGCGGCCAAGTCGTCCTGCGTGCATTGGTGTTGGTCGATGTAGCGACGAAACGACATCGCTTTTTCGATCGCATTGAGATCCTTGCGCTGCAGATTTTCGATAATGGCCAGTTCGGCCACTAAACGATCGTCAGCTTCGCGAACGTCAGCTCGCACTGTCGGCAGACCCGCATGGATCGCCGCACGCAACCGACGCTCGCCACTAATCAACTGGTAGCGGGCCCCCGCGCGACGAACAATGATCGGCTGCAGTTGCTCGTGTTCCTTCAGGCTTTCCGCCAGCGAGGCGATTTCCGATTCATTAAATTCCCGGCGCGGCTGGAACGGGTTGTTATCGATTTCATACACGCTCAACATCACGCCGCGGTCAGGTGTTGCCCCAACAGCGGTCGGCTGGCCAGCGTCGTGGTTGGCGGTGCCCTGATCGGCAGCGGTCGTTTCTTTTTGTGCTGATGGTGCCGCGGCGCCCGGCGGATGGGGATCGCGATTCGCTGCTGGCTTGGGGGCAGACGCGTTGCCGCCAAAACCCGGATCGTCGTCCAGCGGGGTTCCCAACAACGCGGCCAGGCCTTTGCCCAAGCGACGATCCTTCTGTACCGGATGATTACTCACGTTGCAGCACCTCCATGCATAGCTGTGTATAGGCGAACGCGCCGCGGCTTCGCGGAGCGTATTGAAACACGCTTTTACCGTGACTGGGCGATTCGCTCAAGGCCACATCGCGAGGTACGACGGTTTCAAACACGATATCGCCAAAGAACTCGCGAACCTCACCGTCGACTTCGTGTGTCAGCTCCAGGCCGGGGTCGTACATCGTCAGCAGGATGCCGGCAAACGTCAGCCGTCCGTCGGTCTGTTGAATTGCTTTGCGAATGACTTGGATCAGTTGAGTCAATCCTTCCATTGCAAAATACTCGCATTGGATCGGCATCAATACCTCCGTGCTGCAGATCAGCGCCGCCTGTGTCAGCGTGCCAATGCTGGGGGGGCAATCCAACAGCACGTAATCATAGCCGTCGATTCCGCCGGTCAGATGCTCCCGCAGCCGATCGGCCTCGGGGGCATCGGTCTTTGCCAGTTGATCGACATCGTGAAACGTCCGGCTTCCGGGCAGTAGCGAAAGCTTGGCCAGTTCCGTTTCGACCACACTCTCCGCCAGCGGCTGTTGACGAACCAGAGGGTGTCCGTCCGTGGGCCGATGCCCTAACGCTCCCGTCGCATTGCATTGCGGGTCCATATCGATCAGCAAAACGCGATGCCCTGCAATCGCCAGTGCCGCGGACAGATTCACGGCGGTCGTGGTCTTGCCGACCCCGCCCTTCTGGTTGGCCACGCACAGTGTCTTGAACATCGCTTGCTTCCCTGCAGGTTTACGATCTTGCGAATGATAACCGAAGGGTGTGGTTTTACCAAATGCCAGTTTCACGTGAAACTGAGCGGTTGTGCGGTTTCCGTGATCAAGCCTTGCTGCCGGATAGCCAGCCGTCCTTGGGGTACCCCTTGGGCAGGCAGTCGCAGTGACGTATCCTACGGGCTGACGACGCTGATAGATGCGGTCCATGGCGTTTTTCCTCTCACAACAATTATTGGCCCATGCCAGAAATACAAGCTTTCCGCGGTGTGCGTTATAACCTAGGCCACGTTGGGGCCTTGTCCGATGTGGTGGCGCCTCCTTACGACGTGATCGACCCTGAACTGCAGGACCAACTTTACCGGCGGCACGCGGCCAATTCGGTGCGGATTATCCTCAACCGGGCGGAACCTGGGGATGATGAGGATAGTCGTTATGAGCGAGCGGGGCGGTTTTTCAAAAACTGGCTATCCGAGGGAATTTTGGAAGCTGAGGGGAATCCCGCGATCTATGTTTACCACCAGCAGTTTGATTACGACGGCACCAGCTACGTTCGTCGCGGCTTCATGTGTGGAACCCGATTGCAGCCGTTTGGCCAAGGCAATATCTATCCGCACGAGGAAACCCATCCCAAGGCCAAGGTCGATCGGCTGAAGCTGACGAAGGCTTTGAAGGCGAATTGCAGCCAGATTTTTGGGCTGTATCCCGACCCGGGAAATGCGGCGCAGGAAATCCTGGACGCTGCAGTGGCGGGGACCGCAGGGTTGGAGGCGATTGATCATCTGGGCGTGAAGCATACGCTATGGCCGGTCAGCGATATCCAAACCATAGGAGAGGTCGCGGCGGTGATGCATGACAAGCCGGTCTTTGTCGCTGACGGTCACCATCGCTACGAAACAGCGTGCAACTACCGTCAGTTTCTTGTGGAACAGCAAGGCGAATTGCCAGCCGATCATCCTGCTAATTTTGTGATGATGATGTGTGTTAGCATGAACGATCCGGGAATGATCGTGCTGCCGACCCATCGGTTGCTCCGTGGCACCGACAGGTTCAGCTCGACGGAGATCATTCGACGGCTTGGCGATCATTTCACTTGCCAGGCGATCGACGACGGCGTCGCGGGGGCCAATGCCGCGTGGCAACAGATGGAGGCCGCCAATTCGCAAGGCCTGATGGCCTTGTACGGCGTCGCCGACCAGAAGTGGGTGCTGGCGGAAGCGACCCCAAGGGCCCAGCAAACGATGCGGGCGATGGCCGCCGATCACAGTGAGCAGTGGAGTGGCTTGGGGGTCAGTTTGTTGCACCGGTTAGTGATCGATGAATTGCTGGGTGCAGCGGGACATCCAAAGCCGACCTACGTGCATTTGGTCCAAGAGGTGATCGACGGAATCCAGGGGGTGGGAACGCTTAGCGAAAATGATTCCAACGAGCCGTTCACGCTGGCTGCGCTGGTCATGCCTGCGACGGTGGAACATGTCGAGGCGATCAGTTTGAACAAGGAGCGGATGCCTGCCAAAAGCACCTATTTTTATCCGAAATTGCTTTCGGGGTTGGTTTTCAAACCGCT
>SLFV01000026.1 GCA_007124075.1 Roseimaritima sp. | reverse complement strand
GACCGATTCACCTGTTATCATTCAAGCATCACGTGGGGCTCGAGCTTATTCGCAGGACGCTTACTTGCGGCACCTGATGTTGGCAGCGATTGAATTGTATCCGCATATTCCGGTGGTCATGCATCAGGACCATGGCAACAGTCCAGAGACCTGCCTCTCTGCGATTGAGAATGGTTTCACCAGCGTGATGATGGACGGATCGTTGGAAGAAGACGGCAAAACACCTGCTAGCTACGAGTATAACGTTCGTGTGACGGCTGAGGTCGTACGAATGGCACATGCACGTGGTGTCTCGGTGGAAGGTGAGTTGGGGTGCCTGGGATCGCTGGAAAGCGGGGAAGGCGAGCAGGAGGATGGGCATGGAGCGGTGGGACAGTTGTCTCACGATCAACTGCTGACCGATCCGGAAGAGGCGGCTCGTTTTGTAGAGGAAACGGGCGTGGACGCCTTGGCAGTTGCCATCGGCACCAGTCACGGGGCTTATAAATTCACCAAAAAGCCGACCGGCGAAGTGTTAGCGATGAGTCGGATCGAAGAGATCCATGCCAAAATACCCAATACGCACTTGGTCATGCATGGCAGCAGCAGCGTGCCGCAGGAGTTGCAAGACATCATCAATCAATATGGTGGGTCGATGAAGCAGACCTACGGGGTGCCTGTGGAGGAGATCCAGCGTGGGATCAAGAGTGGTGTGCGGAAGATCAATGTCGATACCGATTGTCGCATGGCGATCACGGGTGCGATCCGCAAGGTCTTGTCAGAGACACCAGAGAAATTCGATCCTCGCGATTATCTCAAGCCTGCTCGTGAAGCGATGAAGCAAGTCTGTGTGGCCCGGATGGTATCCTTTGGCCAAGCCGGAAACGGGGCGAAACTCCGCGCGGCCTTGGGTGCGGTGGCGTCGTAACAGCCGTTTGCAAGGCGGTTAACGGGAACTTGGGTTGCGCCGCAATGACCACCAATCCGCCGACCTTGGTTTGCTATTTGCCCTTGCATGCGCAGCAGCGTCCGCATCGACCAGCGCTGTTGCTGGACGGTCGCTGGGCATCGTGGCGGGAACTGGGTGGTTTTGTTGCGGCAGCTGCCCAGCGGTGGAAGGAGTTGCCCAGCGGTAGTCGCGTTGTGACAACGTTTGCAAACGGGCCACGGGCCGTCATTGCGGCGCTTGCGTTGGAATTGTTGGGCTGCGTGGAGGTTCCGCTTGGTCCGAATGCGGCATCCGGTGAGGTCCATGCGCGTGTCCGACGCTGCGATGCGGTTACTTGTTTGTCCGAAGACGATCTTCAGGGCTTACCGAACTGGCTCAGCTTTGTGGGCAGGATTGACATCGATCGTGCGGCGTCTGGTAACCAGGATCGTCTGATTTTATGGACCAGTGGTACCACGCAACAGCCCCGCGGGGTCGTCCTTTCCGCGGCCGCTTTGCTTTCTAATGCGCTGGGAAAGCTGCAGGCTGCACCGCAAACCGACGATGACTGTCGTCTGACCGTGCTTCCTTTTTGGCACGCGTATGCTCGGACCTGTGATTTTGGTACTTGGCTGATTAGTGGTGGCGCGTTGGCGGTGGCTTCTGGCTGGGATGGTTTGGTGTCGCTTGCTCCGGTGGCACGCCCGACGTTGATCAATTTCGTGCCCGCGATGGTGCAACGACTGTTGAGCTGTGGTGGTGACGTTCTATCACGGAATATGCCCTCTCTGGGTTTGGGCCGATTGCGGATGTTAGGATGCGGGGGAGCCCCCCTGTTGTCCGAGGACTACGAGACCTTAGTGTCCACCGGGCTGACCGTGATTCAAGGTTACGGGCTTACGGAGGCCGGTCCTGTGGTCTGTTCCTCGACCCCGCGTCAAAACCGTGCGGGCTGCGTAGGGGTACCGATCGCAGGGACAGAGATTCACATTGCTGCGGACCAAGAGTTGTGGGTTCGTGGGCCGGGTGTGATGAGTCGGTACTGGAATGATCCCCATGCAACATCGCAAAAATTGCAATCAGGTTGGCTGCACACCGGTGATCTAGCTATTCAGGAAACCGACGGAATGATTCGGGTCCTTGGTCGCGGCGACGATGTTTTGGTGCTTTCCACTGGCCGCAAATTGCATCCGCTGGAAATCGAACAGCGATTGATGCGCGTGTCTGGCGTGCTGGCTGCCGTGATCTATCTGGGGCGGGACGACCGGTTGCGCGGCTTGGTTTCGATTTCGGGCGACAAAAGTGAAGTCGGAAACGAAGTTGACGCGTTGACTGGCAGCAAGGGTCAGGAAATCAGTATGGCTTGGCAAAGTAAGCTTGATCAGGCCTTGTATGATTTACCCAGATGGAAGCGTCCCAGCCAATGGCTGCGGCTTCCCTGTAGCCGTCGATCCGACGAGCTGACAGCCAAGGGTACGCTCCGACGCAAAACCGTCGTCATGCGGTATGGGATCAATCCCACCACCACTGATCGTCAGCCAAATTAGCGGGTTCCGACTTTTCTCTGGCGGCCGCACTCAAGCCGTCGGTTTCGCGAACCAACCGTTCGTTGGCTAATGATTTGCGAGCCTGAATACTGACACCCCCGCCCAACGGCGTCGTCAGTTTATTGCCCCGCCAGATAGCATTGACCGCCGTTTCGACCTGCCGCGGAGCCACTTCGGTTTCAATGGGAAATGCCTGCTCGTCGGCAAAAATACCCAGATCCCAACCGGCTTGACCGTAGAAATCCTGCAGCTGAATGTAGGCTGCTGCCACTGCCGCATTGGTTACATTCCGCAACTCCGCATAGACCGGGACGCGAGCCGCAATCGCTTCGTACATCTCCGTGAAATCTTGGCAAAACCCCTGGCTAGCGCGGTTGACTCTGCCCGAAGCCGAGCGACGACCATCGGCACCCACGCGTTCGTTCGCTCCGACCAGACGCATGCCCTTGTCGCATAAACGCAATGCCAAGCCATCTTCACTGACCGAAACGCAATCATACCGGGGTTCAAAATACCAACGCTCCATCGCATTGGAATTCGCTGGAGTTGATTTTTGTCGATCCACATAACTGGCAAATCGCAGGGGCAAACGTTCCAGCCCAATGCCAATTAATTTCATTCGGTAGTCAGCCTCCAGCAACACTCGTGCAAAATTGGTAGTTGTCGGGATACCCTGAAACGTAACGGTCTGCAAGCCAAGATTTTCTTTCAAGCCACTGACCACGAAACCGGCCTGCGAAGGATGAAATTGATGGCTGACACTCGTCAGGAACCTCTGCATTCGCCTCAGTCCCTCTTCGGTTGGGTCGATGGAGACGCTGATCACTGTCGTTGGTCGTTGGCCGGGAGCGAACGCTCGTAACGCGGTGACGACATCGTCCAACGCGATCGACGGTTGTCCTGACAGAGCGCCGCGAAATCGCCCGGAACCATCTTGAAACACAGGTTCCGCAGGTCCTGCGATCACGATATCCAAAGTTTCGGGATAAAAGAACACGTGATCAATGCGAGTGAGTCCGGCCAGCGAAAGCATCTGGTCATCGGCGTCCGCGCCGCGAGCGACGTTTGCCGCCAGCGCCCGTTCCAACCGATTCAGGGAGACTTTCCGCAATTCGGATTGCTCCTGACCTGCCGCTTGAGCGTGCTGACGGGCGGCCATTAACCGTTGATTGGCAAGTCGGCGATCGTTGTCGCGAAATTTCAGCACACCCGCAGCATCAATTTCAACCCCGGCGACGGGCTGGACAAAAGGATTGTCAGCCCCAGGTTGATCGCCACCACCAACACCACCGCCACCGCCTCCGATACCTCCGCCACCACCTCCGATACCTCCCCCGCCAATTTGAGCTAGGGCGGGAAGCGATATTCCAGCGAACAAGAGAAACGAGACCCCGATTGTTAAACATCGGTTGTGAAGCATGGCAGGGGGCTCCCTGGAACGGTCCGCGAAATTTTCTGATGAAAGTAAACAGTTGGCTGCTGCGTTAGTAACGCATCAAACCATACACTAACTACGCAACCCGAATCATTCAACTAAATTTCGGTGATCGCGCAAGTTAAATCGAACGGACACGCGCGTTAAATTCGGGACAGATCGCCAGCAAGCCTGTTACTGCTGCGCCGCTTTCGAGCGAATATTGGCTATTAATCGCGGAACGTAGCTATTAAAGCGCGCGTGGGGCGAGCTTCCCTTGGGGTCTAGGCTAACCACCATTTTATGCAGTGGTTCTCCTGCATCGCCGAGCGCTTCAATCGCCGCCAACGCCGCCATGGATATCAAGACGCCGTTGGTTGCCGGGGGGGCAAGTGCCGCCAATGTCTCCCGCGCTTGATCTTGATCCGCAGGGTTGCCGAACCGTCCCAGAGCTTCTGCGGCAACGATTCGCACCGCTGGGGATTCATCTTGCAAGGCATTTCGCAGATGGTCCGATCCGTACTTGAAACCATCTTCGCCTCGCATCAGCATCCCCAGTGCCGCCCAGTAACGCACGCCGGAATCGGGATCCGAATGTCGTGCCACTAGCTGCTCGTTTGCGGAATCCACCAAACTGGATGCCAGCTCCGCAGTCTCCAAAATCCGTTCCAAGGGGTAGCGTTGTCGGTCGCGCGCCAGTTCGTAGGGAGTGCTGTCCGCACTGCGCCGATGCATTTCGCTTTCAGGCAGCATACAGATGTCGCGGACCTGCAGCATGTGTTCGCGCAACGCATTGCGTAGCCGTTTTAGCGTTTTCAGGTACTGCGGATCGTTAGCGAGGTTACGGACTTCATCGGGATCATTTTCCAAATCGTACAGCTCCTCTGGAGCTTTGGGGGTCTTCCAGAAGATTGACTGGGCGGTGTTAGTTTTTCCCGCCACGAACAGATCGTGCCAGATCCGTGTGGTGGGTGTTTGAAACTGATAATCGACACGTTGAGCCGCAGAGACATGGGGATAGAAATTGCGCAAATAGATGAAACGGCCATCGGTAACGGAGCGGACATAATCCCGCCGTTCGTCCATTCGGCCGCGCTCGCCGAACATGTACCGCGGCGCGTTGCCAACGAACTCTCCTGCAAACGCGTTACCCTGCATCCACTGGGGAGGCTTGATCCCAGCGAGGCTTAGCAGAGTCGGGGCCAGATCGACAAAGTCCACCATCCGGTCGGACTGACCGCCAGGTTTGTATTCCGGTGGGGCTAGATGCCGCCATTTCTCCGGAAAGTAAACGACCATCGGCACATGCAGGCCAAAATTGCTTGGCCAGCGCTTGCCCCGCGGCATGCCGCTGCCATGGTCCCCGTAGTAAAAGACAATCGTGTCGTCCGCCAATCCCGCCTCGGCAAGTTCCCGCAAGTGTCGCCCTGCGTCCGCATCGGCCTCGGTAACTTTATCGTAATGCTGGGCCCAATCCTGTCGGACCTCGGGGGTATCGGGGTGGAACGCAGGGACGCGAATGTCCGCCGGATCAATGATCTGTTGATGGGGGCGGGTGCGAATCTGGCTCTCATGGCTTTTGGTTGAGTTAAAAATCGCGAAAAATGGCTGCCCCTCTCCGCGGTTTTTCCAATGGGCCTTGCGAGATGATTCGTCCCAAACCTTTCCCCGTTCGGGGACGTTGTAATCGGTTTTACTGTTATTTGTGCAGTAATAACCCGCATCACGGAGAAACTGGGGGTACAGACGCATTTCCGCTGGCAGGGGAACCATCGATCGCATGTGCAGGCCACCAGTGCTGGAGGGGAACAACCCGGTGATGATCGCGGTCCTGGCTGGTGCGCAAACCGGCACGGTGGACCAGGAACGCTTAAAAATCATTCCTCGAGCTGCCAACGCATCAATCTGCGGCGTCCGCGCGACGAGATCCCCGTAACACCCCATTTCGGGCCCGTGGTCTTCGCTGGTGAGCCACAAGATATTTGGCAATTCGGTCGCTGGGGCAGGCAGCGCCATGCCAAACGTTAGCCCCATCGCCAAAATCAGGACTTGCCAATGTCGAAAACGATGCACCTTGCCTTGCGAACCTAGGGGTTCAACGGTTGCGGATAAGCCAAACAACGGGGCAAAGGATCGGGAGGCTTTGGTAACGGTTCGCATGGTGGCTAGATTCCCAACGGAACGGGTTCGATTGGCTGGTTGTGGTAACGATTCGGTCTGCTGGTCAGAAATCATGGTCGCTTCAAAACGATTTTCGTTTTTAGGTCGAACAAATTCGAACACTCGTCATGATACTCGGTAATTATACACCGTCAGATTTGGGATACAGGTCCACGATTTGCTTTCGGGAGCCATTCCGTTTCCGCGATAAAAAAACAAAGCCTGCTGGGCAGTCGTGTGATGAACTGATTAAATCTATTCTGTAGATTTCCATGAGATTGACGTGAAAGACAGACACCCCTTACGCCGAGAATTCGCCAGCGATGACGATTCGAACCATTCGCCGTTTACTGGCTGCCAATCGCAGCGAGATCGCAACCCGGGTTTTCCGCAGTGCGACCGAATTAGGCATCAGTACCGTGGCGATTTATTCCCACGAAGATCGCTACGCACTGCACCGCTTTAAGGCGGACGAGGCTTACCAGATCGGAAAGCCAGGCGAGCCAATTCGTTCGTATTTAGACATTCCTGCCATTGTGCGGCTATGCCGGGAGCATGAGATCGATGCCGTGCATCCTGGATACGGTTTTCTATCGGAGAATCCGGACTTTGCCGCAGCGTTGGAAGAGGCTGGGGTCTTGTTCATCGGGCCCAGTGTGCAGTCGCTCCGCGTCTTGGGTGACAAGATGTCTGCACGACAGTTGGCCGAGCGGGCGGGGGTCGCTGTTCTGGGGGGGGTGAACCGCCCGTTGAGTAGCGCGGCGGAAGCGGTCCAGGTGGGTGTTGAAATTGGCTATCCGGTGATTTTGAAGGCCGCGAAGGGAGGCGGCGGACGAGGGATGCGCGTCGTTTACAGCAGCGACCAGATGGCAAGTCAATTTGAACAGGCTCAACGGGAGTCGCAGACCGCTTTTGGCAGCGACGAAGTATTTATCGAGCGATTTGTGCAGCGCGCCAGGCATTTGGAGGTCCAGCTTCTAGGTGATCAACACGGCAATCTATTGCATTTGTACGAACGCGACTGCAGTGTGCAACGAAGGCACCAGAAAGTCGTAGAAATTGCTCCTGCTCCGAACCTCAGCCCGGCCGTCCGGCAGAAAATTTGTGATGCGGCGATCAAAATCGGTCGCGAGGTCGGTTATGAGAACGCGGGAACCGTAGAGTTTCTGTACGACGTGGACGCACATGATTTTTTCTTCATCGAGGTCAATCCACGTATTCAGGTTGAACATACGGTCACCGAAGAGGTGACTGGGATCGATTTGGTCCGTTCGCAGATTTTGTCCGCTCAGGGTTATCGTTTGGATGATGACAGGATGGGTTTGCCATCGCAAAGTGATTTGCGAACCACCGGCTTTGCGATTCAGTGCCGGGTGACCACGGAAGACGCCCAAAACCAGTTTCGTCCTGACTA
Source organism: Roseimaritima sp. (assembly GCA_007124075.1). Taxonomy (GTDB): domain Bacteria; phylum Planctomycetota; class Planctomycetia; order Pirellulales; family Pirellulaceae; genus Roseimaritima. The sequence continues at coordinate 2,074 of SLFV01000026.1, read as the reverse complement.
CGGACGCATCAGTCACTACCGCTCCGCAGCCGGTTTGGGGATTCGGTTGGACGCGGGCAGTGCCTTCTCTGGCGCGGTGGTCAATCCTTTTTACGATTCCATGTTGGTCAAGGTAACCGCTCGCGGTCGCACCTTGGGCGAGGCGGCGCGGCGCATGGATCGTGTGCTGCAAGAATTTCGGATCCGCGGAGTAGAGACGAACATTCCGTTTCTGATCCGGTTGGTTAACAACAGCGATTTTCTAGCGGGCGAAGCGACCACCAGCCTGATCGACCGCACTCCCGAGCTATTTGTGATCCCGGAGCGCAAAGATCGCGCGACGAAGTTGCTTGCTTTCATTGCGGAGCAAATCGTCAATGGGAATCCACTGGTGGTTGACCAGCCGGTGGCAACGCGTCGTCATCCCGCGCCGGTGCCGTCGTTGCCCAGTGCAACCCCAGCGGGTAGCAGGACCGCGTTTCTCAAGGGAGGGGTTCCGGCGCTGTTGGAGTGGATGAACAGCCAGCGAGGCTTGCTGTTGACCGACACGACGATGCGAGACGCACACCAGTCGCTGCTGGCAACACGACTGCGGACCTATGACATGCTGCAGATCGCGCCAACCTACGCAAAGTTAGCACCCCAGTTTTTTTCGCTGGAAATGTGGGGCGGGGCGACGTTTGACACCAGTATGCGTTTTCTGAAGGAGTGTCCGTGGCAACGGTTGGCCGATTTGCGCGATGCCATCCCCAATATTTTATTTCAGATGCTGCTACGGGCCAGTAATGCGGTTGGTTACACCAACTACCCCGACAACGTGGTGCGGCTATTTGTCCGTGAAGCCGCTGCCGCGGGAATGGATATCTTTCGGATTTTCGACGCGTTGAATTCGGTTCCTAATCTGCAGGTAGCGATGGAGTCCGTGTTGGAATCGGGGATGATTTGCGAAGCGGCGGTATGCTACACGGGAGACATTCAAAACCCGCAGCGGACAAAGTACGACCTGAAGTACTATGTGCAGATGGCCAAGCAGTTGGAACGCATGGGGGCGCATGTGATCGCGATTAAGGACATGGCCGGTTTGTGCAAACCCGAGTCGGCTCGCCGCTTATTCAAAGCGTTGCGGGAAGACGTCGGAGTGCCGCTCCATTTCCACACCCACGACACGGCGGGGATCCAGGCGGCGTCGATTATGGCGGCTGCTGACCAGGGGTTACAGATTGCCGATGCGGCTTTGGCGCCACTTTCTGGTGGGACATCTCAGGTCAATCTGAACACCTTGGTTGAAGCCTTGCGGGACACACCCCACGCCAGTGATTTGCAGACCGAAGCGTTGACGGCGTTGGCAACCTATTGGCATGCGGTGCGAGAGTTCTACGTGCCGTTTGAAAGTGCGGTGTTGCCTGCCACGGGAGATTTGTACGATCATGAAATGCCGGGCGGACAGTACACGAATTTGTATCAGCAGGCTCGTGCGTTGGGGTTGGCGGATCGCTGGTCCGAAGTCTGTAGGGTTTACGCGACGGTCAATCAAATGCTGGGGGATATTGTTAAGGTAACCCCGACCAGCAAGGCGGTAGGCGACATGGCTTTGTTCATGGTGCAAAATGAATTGACGGCCGACGATGTGGTGACGAACGAAAGACGCCTGGCCTTCCCTGCTTCGGTGATTGACCTTGTCGCCGGACGGATGGGGCAACCTCAAGATGGATTTCCCCAGTCAATTATCGACGCGGTCCTGCAGGGCGAAGAACCGCTCCGAGGACGTCCAGGGGCCGACCTGCCCGCAGCGGATGTTAAGGCAGCAAGACAACGCGCTAGCGAGCTACTGGGTGGTTTGGAATCTGACCGAGACGCGGTGACGTGGCTGTTGTATGAGCGCGTCTTTACCGATTTTGCAGCCCACACGCAGACCTATGGACGTGTGGACGTTCTGCCGACTCCGAATTTCCTATATGGTTTACAGCCTGGGGAGGAGGTAGCGGTAGATATCGAAAAGGGGAAAACCCTAATCGTGCGTTATCTCACCACTGGCAACCCACATCCTGATGGAACGCGAACCGTCTTCTTCGAACTGAACGGTCAACCTCGCGAG
>SLFV01000034.1 GCA_007124075.1 Roseimaritima sp. | reverse complement strand
TTCCAAGGACCAGCAGCTATTCCCTGATTTCACTCCCGAATTGGTTTCGGATTTGCGTGAGTCGTTAGAAGTTCATTTGGAGACGCTTGTTTGGGAAGGAGAGGGCAGCGATTTCCGCCAACTGATGACCGATCACCACGTTTATGCCAGTCGCAGGATGGCGGAGTTTTATGGTTGGGAGTCGTCGGCAGGGGAGGATTATCAGTGGATTGCGCTACCCAAGGAGCAAACTGCGGGTGTTTTGACGCATCCTCTGCTATTAGCGGGGCTGTCATACAGCCATGTCACGTCGCCAATCCATCGTGGTGTGTTCCTGGCCCGCAGCGTCCTGGGGCGTACCCTCCGGCCCCCTCCGATTGCGGTTTCGCCGCTAAGTCCCGACCTGCATGCCGATTTGACGAACCGGCAGCGGATTGAGTTGCAGACTCGGGCGCCAGCCTGCAACGCTTGCCACGAGTTGATCAATCCCTTGGGTTTTGCTCTGGAACATTTTGACACCGTGGGACGATATCAAACCACCGATGCGGGTGCTCCCATCGATGCCTCGGGCCAGTACATGGCAACGGACGGATCACTGATCGCATTCAATGGGGTGGAAGATTTGAGTCGATTTTTGGTCAGCAGTGATGAAGTGCATCGCTCGTTCGTCGGCCACCTGTTTGAGCACATGACGAAGCAACCGATCGCGGCCTACGGCACCGATCAATTGTCAGCGCTGACTCAGGCATTTCACGAATCCAATTTTGCCATTCGCACGTTGTTGGCCGATATCGCAATTTTCTACGCGCAAACCGAACCGCCGCAACCCAAGTCGAACCGGAAATGACAGGCACGCATCGCGGTGGATGCCATTGGATGGAGCATGTCTCGGTTAGAAACGGTAGACCTTGAGTGCATGTAAATCTCGAACGATCACATATCGTCCTGAAATCGCTAAGTGTGCCCAGGAATCGCTGGCGACGTGCTGGCGGTCAATAATCTTAAGTTCCGTGGGGTTTGCCTCCAGCAGAATCAGTTCACCTGTCTGGTCTAGTGCTGCGATGCGTTGACCGTCAGTAATCATGCTCTGGTATTTCCCCATGGGAGTGCTGGTCCAGGTTTCTTTCCCGTTTTCTTTATTAATGCAAATGATTCGCTGGTTCTTCAAGTGCAAGAAAATGTACTGGCCAATCTGAACCGGTGACGACATGTAGCCTTGGGCTTTATTTTCCCAAACTAGATCGCATGAAAATTTACCCTCCGTTGTCGCATCCACTCGATACAGTTGCGATTTTCCCCCATAAGTGGAAGTGAAAACCGTGCTTTCATCAACCAGCGGGGTCAGGATATTCATCCCGCGAAACGCCTCGATAGGTTGCTGCCACAGCACTTCCCCGTCGCTAAGACGCAATCCGGCAAGCGCTTCCCGCGTCTGGACAATCAACTGTCGCTGGCCCGCGATCGTTTCGATCACAGGGCTGGAGAACGCTCCGCTGCTGGCCATGCCTGCATCATTTTTCATCGCCTGCCAGAGAATTTCTCCGCTTGCCAATTCCAGTTTCGTGACCGCCTGACCAGCTTGGACATACACCGCGCCGTCATCGATCAGCGGGCTGCAAACATTCCCGAAGGCCGGTTGCTGCGAGCCGATCCGATCGGCAAAGTCTACCCTCCAGCGTTCTTCGCCCGACTGCGGATCGAGGCAAACGACGATATCCCGCATACTGGAAACCACCACGCTGTCCTTCACGACTGCAGGCGTAGCGCGAATCCAATCGCCATTGGCGGCCGCGAAAAACGGAACCGCCAGCGAACTTTCCCAGGCAACCTTCCACTTTGGCTGACCATCAGCCAAGCGGAAAGCGGTGACCTGTTCATCACGGCGATCAACCGTTTCCGTGGTAAACACCAACTCGTCCCAAACGACTGGCCCACTGTAGCTTGGCTGTAGCTCGGATTGCTGCCAAACCAGTTGCAACGAATCCCCCAATCGCTCCGGCAGTGAACCCTCCGGGAGGGCCGAGGTTCGTTCGGGGCCGCGCCATTGATGCCATTGCCAGGCATCCTCCGCGACGCAGGGCACCCACATGCCGGCCAGCAGGAAACATAAACCGAAACACAATTTTTTCATGGTCACGACTCTTCGAATTTGCTCAGAGAAAGCGAGAAAAACAACACGGCATGAAAAAACATCCATGGAACCGCACGACTATAGACAACCGTCGACCGCCCAGTACCCACTAAACCCGCATTGCCAACCTTCTTCCGCCTGCACGTGGCGGCATCACGGTTCCTCCAGCGTGCCCCCGTCAGGCTGCAACCCCAGATAGACACCCGGCCTTGCTTTCGAGTTACGCGAGCGGCAGGTGGAACACCGCCACCAAACCATACTGCTTGCCCAACGTCGCTACCATTTTCAGTGATGCTGCGCAAGCTGCTCGGCATGTTTTTCTTCGCTGCTCGCCCACAGACAAACAACCTGCTGTTGGCGGGAATCATCCTGACTGTTGAATCGTTGTCAGCGAGCAGTAAGGTCGCATGTCACACGCAAGCCATCGTACGCCAGCCGTACACCGTCGGGTAGCTGCGGTTGCAGTTGGCGGAAGCTAAAGTCATGGGAAATATGGGTCAGGTAGGTGGATTCCGCCTTGACCTTGGCCGCCACCTGCAGGGCTGCATCCAAATGAAAATGAGTCGGATGGGGCCGATAACGCAACGCATCCAGAACCAAGGTCTTGACGCCCTGCAACTGCCGAAACGCGGTGTCTGGCAGATGGTTGGTGTCAGTGCAGTAAGCGAAATCGCCGAAGCGAAAGCCCAGCACCTTCGCGGTTCCATGGAACAGGCGAATCGGCAGCAGTTGCGTCCCAAGGACCTGGCACCTCTGGTTGGGGGCAATTCTCCTAGGCTCCAGTTGGGGCCGAGCCCCCGAATGCGTCATTGGCGTCGTAAGAAAACAGTAATCGTACGAGTGCCGGATCCGCCGTTCTACAAACCATTCGCAATACAGCGGTACAGGATGCCCAAGCTGAAAGGGAAACAGTCTTAGGTCATCCAAACCAAACAGATGGTCGGCATGCGAATGCGTGAAAGCGACCGCGTGGATAACACCAATTCGTTCTCGCAAAAGCTGCGAACGCAAATCAGGTGGAGTGTCGATCAGCAGGTTGCCCGAGGGTAGACCAATCACAATCGCGCACCGGGTGCGGTTGTCGCGCGGATCGTCGCTCAGGCAAACATCGCAGTTGCACCCCAAAGCAGGGACCCCAACACTGGTGCCAGTCCCTAGAAATACGACTTCCCCTACCTTTACATCACGCTGCGGCGAATCGTTTGCTGCTGGCATCAGCCGTTTTCTGCAAAAAAGTTTGAAAGTTTGTCCGGGTCGAACAGCCTAATGAAAAAGGGGGTTGACCCGATGGTGACCTAGCAAGGACTTGGAAAATCAAGAAGCCGAAGAAGGTTTTTCGGCTTTCAACGGGCGAAGCACAGGATCGAGATCACCGGGGTTGATTTCGGATTACTCCCTGATCGTCCGCAGTGCTCCGCGTATCCTAAAGCATCTCCCCCCTTTGCTAACACTGGGGTAACCTGCGATACTTTGTCCGCACCCCGAGCCTACAAATGATTTGGTAGAGAACTGCCTGCCGAACATTCGGGCGTGTAGCCGGTGGTCTGTTACAAATAAAAATTAGGGCTGCTTGTCGTGGATCTTGGCGAAGGTCCTGCCTGAAGAGGATCCTTGCCAAGATCCACTCCCCTAAACTGGAAAGGTAACCGGCCGCCAAGCAGATTTCGAAGCCTTTTTACAGGCGGATTGGATCACGGAACGAAATTGGGAAGGTTACGTTAATTATGTTGAAGAATTTTTCACCGCAAGGTTTAGGTATCACGGGACGCCAAAGCGAACTAATTGAGTTGGCATTGACGTACGCATTTCGCGGCATCGAAGTCAACATGATGGACATGTTGAAACGCTGCCAGCGGACGAGTTTCGATGACGCTGCGAAGTACCTGCGAGCAGCGGAAATCGCAATCGGCTCGTTTGATGCGGGAATTGATCTGGATGTTGACGACGACACCTTCGCTGGCAGTTTGGCTCAGGTTCATCCCTTGGCGGAACTGGCCGAACAGTTAAATGCGTCGCTGGCCACCCTGCGACTGCCAGCGGCAACCGATCTGGCCGCTTTTCCTGAATTTTTTGAAAAAACCAGCCAGCGTGTCAAAGAGGTTGCTGCGATTTTGGCCCAGAAGGAAATTCGACTCGCGTTGTCTTTTACCGCAGGTAAGGACAAGATCGAAGGTAAGAATTTTCCCTTCGTTAACACGGTCGAAGCATTTCTTGCCTTCGTCAAATCGGTCTCCAGTGACCAGGTGGGGTTTGTAGTCGACACCTGGGACTGGCCGGTCGGGGGGGGGGCGATTGAGCAGATCAAGGCTCTGCCGCCCAGTCAGGTGTTTGTGATTCGTTTAGGCGACTTGGTGCCTGGCGTGGCGATTGCAGAAGCGAAAACATCCGATCGTGTGCTGCCAAAAGCTGGCGACGGTTTTGATCACGTTGGTTTGTTGAAGCATTTTGCAGCAGCAGGCGTCGAGGCGGTCGTGATGCCAACGGCCTCGTCGGCTCAGAATCGCGACCGAACTCGCGAGGCGACCGTCAACGAGGCGCAGGAGGCGATCGATGCGATCTTCACCGAAGCGGGGCTGCCTGTGCCCCCCAAACCAATCGATTTGGTGGCCAGCATTCCGTACGAACCAACTCCTATGAACTAGCGTTCATTATCGCGGTTGTAAGATTCGTTCCACGGGCTTGCGCCCGTGGCTACAACATTTCGTCCCTTCGGGACTCCCGATACGTCCGACGAACGGCACAAAAACAGTCTCATGTTTTCCCGTGTCAACCCCAAAGTTTGGACAGGCCAGGCTTACCCGTCAGACCAGCGGCAGAACGAGAAACTGCCCCCCTTCTTAAGACTGCTTCCACACAGCAGGCCAGGGGGTTAAGCGGTAATTGAGTCTGCCGCTTGCCCCGAAAAGGCACCCGTCGTTTCGTAGGCCTATTCGTTGGGAAACCGTGGCGGACGTTTTTCCTTGAATGCGGCAATTCCTTCTCGCGCATCGGGTTCCGCAAGGCAGCGGATGTAGGCGGCCGTGTCAGCCAGGAACGCAGTCTTCGGCTGCAGCCCCTCGTCGACATGAACAAGTCGTTTAGTTTCCCGCAAGGCTTGGGGAGGCAACTGCAGCAATTGCTGGGCCAACTGCCTTGCTTCGGTCATGAGCGTCGCCGCAGGACAGACACGCTGCACCAACCCAAACTCAAGTGCTTGGCGTGCGGTGATCGGTTGGCCGAATAAACACATCTGCATGGCTCGCGATTTACCCACAAGTGCAGTTAACTGGGCGACTCCATATCCAGGTGGCCAGCCTCGCAGGACCTCCGGCATGCCAAATGTCGCGTTGTGTGCCGCAATCCGAAGATCGCAGGAATTTGCGGCGACGCACCCCCCTCCCAAGGCAGCACCATTGACGACCCCAACAAAGACTTGCGGCAACTGTTCCCACGCCAAATACATCCTGGCTTGGCGATAACTGAGCGTCTCCGCCTCGCGCAAGCTTAAGGAACCGACCTCGGTGAGATCATCGCCAGCACAAAACGCCGACCCAGCGCCCGTCACCAAAACGATGCGGATTTGCGGATTGGCTGCAAGAAAGAGATTCAGCCGTTCCCAATCCGAGGTCATCTGGGAATTGACCGCATTCAATTTTTGGGGCCGGTTCAAAGTGACGGTTGCCAGTGTGCCGTCCAACGCGACATCCAGCGTCGGCGTATCAGGTAAATTGCTGGAATTCATGTTAGCGGTCTGCCGAGCGTGATCGGTTGGGGAATCGGCGTGGGGTTGAAATCGATCCGTGATGCTGGCAGGCATGATCGCAACGCCCGACAACCAGGAGTCAGAGGATGAAGCGGACTGCTGCGGATTTGCTTTTTGCGCGATCCGTTTGGCGACTTTGTCCAGACGCACCACCGCGCGCCGATGCGTACCCCGCCCAATCTGTTCGTGCTGGTCGAAGGCCGATACTTCGAAATCAATCATTTTCCCCTGAATCGCCTTCACACGAGCCACGCCGCGAACCTGGGCGCCCAGCGGCGTACCGGCCAGATGATCTACCTCGACGCTTGCCCCGACGGAAGCCTCCCCATAATCCAAGAATGGCTCGATTACCTTCCGAGCCGCTCGTTCCATTAACAGGATCATGAATGGAGTGGAAAAAACCACCGCAGACACGCTGGGATCACGGACATCCGTCGCCAACCGACCATCGATTAACGACGGAACAGGGTACCCCAGATGGATGACATGTTCCGCACTAACCTGCCAATCCAATTCTGCTTCGTCACCGATCGCTAGACCGTCTCGCATCGACAGCTTTCTTGAAAGTTTGAATCAATTCCCTCACGGCGTCTAGTTTGAATCGCCAAGAACGTCGGTCAAGCAAAAACTGCTCGACCGCCAAGGAAAGCTGGCTACGAAACATGGAATACATTGCCAACCGGGGACGCTGGAAAGTCCCAGCCTTGGTGGCCCTTATTGCACTGGCACGATTGACAACCCATCACTGGCCCGGAGCACTACTTTGTAAGACTGGTTTGCCTGGACCTTGATCGAGACTGCTTCGCCGTGAGCCGCCCGGATTCCCATTCGCTTTGCACGCTCGCGATCGTTGGCGATCAACCAAAACTGATCCCAAATCTCTTTTTCAAAATCCGATGGCTGACCGCCGCTGGCATAGGCCTGGGGCATCAAGCCCACTTCGTCCAGTTGATAACCATCAATCGGCTTTTGCTCTTCCCCAAAAATCCTTCGGAAAAGGACTAGCGATGTTCCCTTCTGCAAGTGAGCCTGCTGCACAAACTCATCGTCAAACTTGACCACCCAGTTATCGACGTAAACCAGATCCCCCTTCAGCGTGAACTCGCGTTCCGGGCCGATTTCGGTGCCATCTTCGGCAATCTCGACAAACCGAATCGAAGTGAACAATTGGCCCTCCTCGTCCATGGTCTGGTTGATCACATCCAATTGGCCCAGCCGCATGTCGGTTTTCAACAGTCGCATTGAAATCCCCAGGCGTTCGATTTCCTGATTTGCAGCCGTCAGTTCCTCACGTGCCAACGTCACCTGCTGCTGGGCGTTCGCTAACTCCTCCTGTACCATCACCAATTGGCCCTGTGCGACTCGTAATTCACGTTCGTCCTTGGTGACTTTATCATAGACGACATATCCCGTACCCCCCACAAAAAACAATGCCACCGACGCCAGCAAGGTCCGAATGGTTGTATTGATTTTGTCGACGGTTTGGGAAACTCGGCCCATGATTCATTCACCAGAGAAAAAAATGCTGCCAGCGTCCAGGCAATCTGAACTACGCTTATTATTGAACATCATCTGGCACGCAACTAGCTAACTTGAGCAATAACGCCTATTTCACTTTGAATGGGCACGGAAGCAGTGTTGCAAAACGATACACTTGCGTCACAACGGTGCATGAATACCGCAGGCGACCGTTGGCGGCAGGTCAAGCCCGGGGATTTCTCATCGGATCTTTGATCTTTCTGTAAATCGCCTGAAATTTGTTATGCAAATTTCGTGGTTCCAAATAAACTGCAATACTGACTGGTGTGAAATGCATCGACGAAGCAAACTTTTTGCCCAACTATTCTCGGAGACTGGACGCATGGGACTCCTTCGCGTCGTACCTTTGGTGCTTGCATGTTACGGCTTTCTTGGGGACGTCTCGTCCGCAGCGGAGGTGGCGTCAGGCAGCCATCGCCTCGCCACGTTTAAAACCGAACAGGGGGAAATGTTTTTCGCTCTTGCGGTGCAACCCTCCGCCGTCGAAGCGTTGGTCGAAAGGGCGCAAGGGTCGGACGCTCAAGTGGTGGTGCTGGTCGACACATCCGCCAGCCAATCGGGTCCTTATCGCGGTGCGGCCCTCGCAGCCATGCAGGCGGTGCTGGGTCAACTGCGCGACCGGGATCGTGTTAAGCTGTATGCGGTTGATGTGAAAGCGACCCCCATGGGCGATTCGTTCGCCGGGGCGAGCGATTCCGCGACCGCTTCCGCGGTGGAGAAACTGCGTGGGCGTTTGCCGCTGGGGAATACTAATTTGGCCGAAGCTCTGCATCAAGTTCGGGGGGAACTTGTCAATTCGACGGGAACTCGCAGCATCGTTTACATCGGCGATGGTGCATCGCTGGGTGAAATTCGCAGTGAAGAACGCTTTGGTGTGCTGGTCGACGCGCTTCGAGCCGACCGGATTTCGCTGCATTCGTTGGCAGTGGGGCCGACGCCCAATGTGGAGTTTTTAGCAGCATTGGCTAACCATACCGGCGGCGTCACGCTGGTCAGTGGTGAAGACGGGCTTGGTGACGCGGAACATTTTGGCAAGCAACTAGCCGCAGCGGCAACGATTTCTCCAATTTGGTTGCAGCAGGTTCAAGCACCCAACAGTATGCAAATGGTGCAAGCCAAGCGACTGCCGCCGCTGCGATTTGATCGTGATTCAATTTATATCGGACGACTGGATGATGAATCGACGTCGGCAAAAGTGGTGTTTGATGGCAAACTGAACAATGTCCCCGTATCGCTGGGTCTACAGGCCACACCCGAAGCGAGCAGCCCGGATATGAGCTTCCTGCCGGGGATGGTCGGAAGTACGGCCTACAATCACGGTTTGCTGCTGCCAATTCCGGGTTCGGAGGCGCTCCGCGAGGTTGCGCGGGTGATGAATTTTCGTGTCGAGCGGATGGTCGAACAGGGAAGTTTTGCGTTGACCCAGGGGAATGCCCGCGGGGCCGCCAGTATCGCTGAGATGGCGTTGCAAATCGACCCTAACAATCCACAGGCCCGATCGATTGCGAAATTGGCTGGCGATGATCGCAGGTTAACCGCTTTGCTGCAGCAACAGGGGATTCGCGAAATGGCACCGATGGATGAACCGGATGCTCTGGATGCATTGGGATTGGAACCCGGCGATCAGTTGGAACAATCCAGCGGATTGTTGGACCAAGTCGATGCGGAACGTCGTCAAAACACGGGGCGTCTGCGAGCAGAGGTGCGAGCCGGATTGACGTCCGCCCAACGCTTGATGGCTCGCAGTCCGCAGCAGGCGACCGAGAATTTGAAGATTTTGCGCGCAATTGTCGACAGCGAACCCGATGTCGATCCTGCTGCGCGTGAGGAATTACTGGGACAGCTAAACTCCGCGTTGCAAGTGGCGTCTGCACGTACCGAGGCGTTCATGGTGGACCAACAGTCGGTCCAACAACGTGTCGCGGCGGGGGAGGCGGTGGAGCGTTTACTGGCCGACACGTTTCGCACTCAAGCCCGGATTGGACAACTATCCGCGCAACTGAACGCGGTGATGCGTGAAGGGCGTTATGACGAAGCCGCCAACGAGATCGCTCCGGACCTAGCCGAACTCGCGGGAACCGAGCGATTGATTTCGCAGCATGCCCTGGAGCATAGCCATATGGCAGCGACGGCGCGGCGACAGTTGCGTTATCAAAATCTTCGCGAGCGGGCCTTCGTCGATGCCTTCAGTA
>SLFV01000019.1 GCA_007124075.1 Roseimaritima sp. | reverse complement strand
TTTACTTGGACAGCGACTTGGCGACCGTCCGCGATTTCATTCAGCGCAGTCTGAAAGACGAACTTTCAGGGGTGGTTGAAGGGCCAGGTGGGAATTTCAAGTCACTGTTGCAGCAGTATGCACAGCGGGAACTTGCTGACACGCCTGTCTACCGACTGATTTCGGAATCAGGGCCTGACCACCGGAAACTGTTCAGCGTCGCTGCCCAGATAGGTGAACGGATATTTACAGCAGCTTCGGGGCGGAACAAGAAAGTTGCGGAGCAGCGTGCGGCGGCCAATGCCCTGGCGGAACTGGAGGAGCGCGAACTGCCATTTCAAGGTTAAACGACGATGCCCCACCCGCTTGCTTTGCGGCTCAATGCATTCGCAGACCAACGATGAACCGACAATAATAGGCGAGTCCGAAATGAGCGATTCTTCGATCTAGTAATAGAGGACCGCTGTGAATCGGCGCAGTCGAAGCGGCCGCAATCCAGTGTGATCAACGGCATATGAGTACGGTCGCCCACGTACCACTGCAACGGAAGCGTAGAATTCGTCCTCAAGCTCAAAGCCGAGACCAGGTTTACGAGAGTTAAGCCAATCGACCGAAGGGCGAAGGTCATCGAAGACCTCATCGGCGTACCGAACGTCCATCATGTGTCAGACGACCGCATTCTTGCGCGAAGCTGAGCCTTGGTCATCAAGGTTGTCGGATCAGCGGTATAACTGGCTACGCGGCGAGCAAGTTCGCTGCGGGCAGTGTCACTAAGTGCAGGCGCAGAAGATTCGGGGAGCCTGTCCCAAATAGCCTGAACGACCTTGAGTTGGTCGTCGAGGGGGAGTGAGGAAATGTCGGAAATTGCTTGTTCGACGGTCATACTGCGAGTCTCCTTCCCTGCATAGTAACCGGCCAGCAAAGCGTCGGCAATCGGCGAAAATCGCAGGCTAAGTGAATACGCGGGTCCGGCGGGTAACGGTCGCGGTCACGTTGTGCGATCCACTTGTAACGGGACTACTCGCCCGCTGCTGTGCACCGGGTACGCCCAGCATGGGCGTGAACTAGTGGGGTGCCTCCTCCATCTTTTGTACACGGTCTGATCGTTGTCGGAATTGAATTGGCTTGCAATTCGTGGACTATGACGTTCCGTGCCCCACCTAAGCAACCCCTTGGCTTCGATCGGTGCGGCGTTGGCTCGGACCAGTTCGTCTGGTCAGCCAACGCCTGATGCAGAACGTCATCCCAGCAAACGCGAACATTGAACTCGTGGCGGTTCGCGCTGCCAATGATCGTCACTCAATTCGCAGCCCGTTCTCCAACAGACACCGCCCCCTTGAACAACCAATTCTTGCGACCCGTTGCCAACCGATTCATCAATTGCTCGCAGTCGTTGTTGTCCCGCGGAACGCTCGCAGTCGCCGTGTGAAGCTAGGTGCTGCCAATCCACGACTGGGCAGGCCGACAACCCTCTGGCGCGGTGCTCATACCCCGCCCCCGCGCCACAACAGACAGGTCACACCTTAGACCAGTCCAGTCCCTCGGGAAGCTGATTCAGGTTCCGCGGCCCGTTTGCTGTCACAACGTACATGTCCTCGACTCGTACGCCCCCGGGATCGCGACCGTACAAGCCTGGTTCGATCGTGAAGACCTCCCCAGCCAGGATCTTCCCACCTCCCTCATCCAGCAGAATCGGTTCGTGGACCTCCAGCCCAATGCCATGGCCGGTGCCGTGTTGGATCGAAGCGTGGTTGGTAAGCGTCCCGCGCGAACAGGGAAACCCGAACTGCTGCTGGACTTCGACCACCGCGCGATGGACGTCGGCAGCATCGTTTCCCGGCATCAACCGTGCGACCGCTGCGGCTTTGGCTTGGACGACCGCATGATGCATTTGCCGCACTGTGGCACTGGGTTGGCCATGCACGACCGTCCGTGTGCAATCACCCCAGTACCGGGAGCGATCGTCGCGAGGGAACAGATCAACGATGATCGGTAATCCGGTCCGCAGGGGGCCTTCGCCTGCATGATGGCAATCCGCACTGTGCGGTGCGGTGGCAACGATCGCGCCATGTCCCATGCTGAAGCCGCGATCAGAAAAAAAAGCGGCCGCGAGGGCTCGAGCACGCTGACTGGTTAGCTGGGTGCCCGCATGCATTAGGATTCCGTTGGCATCGATTTCGCAGTTCGCGATCAGACGGCACAGATACAGCATCCCCTGCTCCGTCACCTGCTGCGCCTGTTGCAACGCTGCAATTTCGGCCGCGTTTTTTGTCCTCCGATCGCGAACCCCCAGGTCCGCATCGTAACGCAGACGGATGTTCTGCTGCATCAAATACCATGCAAACACAAAGGGCAGCGTGCGGTCCGTGGTAACCGACACAAGCCCCTGACGCTGGCAGAACTCCGTGACCGCCTGTGCCGTCGCGGTCGCTCGATCGGCGTCCAGACCAGACGCCGGAGCAAAATCGGCCGGGCATGCGACCACTGCGTTCGGACGCGTCTGCCGAGCACGGTCGACTTCGATGTCGCGGATGATGATGTATTGGTCATTACCAACGTGGATCGATGCGGCCGGATCCCCCGCAGGCAGACCAATCTCGCGATACAACGTGGGATTTTCGCCTGGACAACCTGCCAACAACACGACTTGATTCATCATCGATAAACTCCTACCAGCAGCGCACCGTTACCTAATCTTGCGTGGCTGTTCCATAGCGCATGACCCACGTGAACTTGTGAATTTCCATCGCGACTAAAACGGTTAACGCAAGTCCAAACAGGATTCCCCAAGCTTGCAGACTGACCGGTTCGGTCTTCAAGATGTAACTTAACCCTGGCAGATACATCGCAATGATGTGAATCGACAGTGCAGCCGCCACCCCCGCCAGGAGGTAGGGGCTGCGTAAGGGGGAAAATGCAAATGCGGACTTCGTTTCAGAGCGGTTGTTGCCGACGTGAATGTTTTCGAACAAGACCATCAACAGCAGAAGGTAGTTGCTGATCGCGAACTGTTCCAACCCTTGGCGTAGCCCCCAAAGGAAGACCCCAAACGTCACCAAAGCCATCACGCCACTGGCAACCAGCGTTCGTTCCAGCATCAGCCGATTAAAAATCGGTTCTTGCGGAGGTCGTGGAGGGCGACGCAAAACATCACCTTCGCTGGGTTCCATCGCCAACGCGACCCCTTGAATCCCGTTGGTGACCAGGTTCAACCAGAGGAGCTGGACGGGCAATAAAGGCAGGATCACTTCGGGGGTCCCGTTGCCTCCGATCCATGCCAGGACCCCGCCAGCAGCCAATGCCAGGCAAACTAGGATCACTTCCGCCGCTCCCGTGGCTGTCAACTGAGCGACCACTTTCCGGACATTATCGTATGCCACACGGCCTTCCTCGACGCCGCCGACGATACTGGAAAAATCATCATCGCTGATGACCAATTCTGCGGCTTCTCGCGCAACATCGGTGCCCGCCTTGCCCATCGCCACACCAATATTGGCTGCCCGCAGTGCGGGTGCGTCGTTGACCCCATCGCCCGTTACGGCGACAAAATGCCCGATCTCCTGGGCCGCTTTCACCAATTGCAGTTTCTGCTGCGGAGCCACGCGAGCGTAAACCGCAGTCCGTTCGATGCTCTCTTGAACCCGTTGGTCGTCCAGTTCCGACAATTGGGCCCCTGTCAGAACCCCAGCATCCTCATTGACGATTCCCAATTCCCTGGCGATGGCCATGGCCGTGATAGGATGGTCGCCGGTAATCATACAGACCCGTATCCCCGCCCGATGGCAGCTTTCGATCGATTGGCGCACACCGGGCCGCAGCGGATCGATCATACCCACAAACCCATGCATTTGCAGGTTGTCGGGGGGCCGGGTAGCATCGTGTTGTTGATGGGCATCCTGAGCCACCTGACCCGATGCGAACGCCAACACGCGAAAGCCCTCCTTTGCCAACGCTTCGGCCAATTCCAGAAACCGCTCGCGTTGCTGATCCTCCAGACCGCACATTTCCAACACTTGCTCGGTTGCCCCTTTGACAAACACCCGCCGCTGATCGTCAAACTGTCGATAAGACGCCGCAAAACGATGCTCGGCTTCGAACGGAATTTCGTGAAAGGAAGGATATTTTTGCCTCAGTTCCGTGGGAGGGAACTTCAGTTTTTCGGCCAAAACCAGTAGCGCCAAATCGGTCGCATCACCGCGTGCCTGCCACTGCTGGTCTTCCAGCACCAGGTCTGCCTCGTTGCACAGGGCACCGGTCTGTACCAAATCCCGCAACCCATCGACTTGATCAAGCTGAACATCGTGTCCATCACGTTGGACCGTCCCATCGGGAACAAAGCCTTCTCCGCTGACCTGCAGCTTCGTGCCATCACTGACAACAAGCAATCGAGCCGTCAATTCGTTGCAGGTCAGCGTGCCCGTCTTGTCGCTGGCGATCATCGTGCAACTGCCCAGCCCTTCGACGGCAGCCAACCGACGAACGATCACGCGGCGTCGCGCCATCCGAGACGTCGCGACGCTTAACGCAACCGTCAGCGCCGCTGGCAGTCCTTCCGGAATAGCAGCAACCGCCAAGGCCACCGTGAACAGAAAAATTTGCTGCAATTCCCCCAGACCATGTACCGCCACACCCGCGGAGCCCAAGACGACCGCCACCACCACTACCACCATGGCGATTAACCGCGCCAAGCCGTGCATGCGTTGGATCAGTGGAGCGGTCCCGACATTACTATCGGTGACCGTTTCCGCCAACTGTCCAACGACGGTGCGACCTGCGGTTTCGACCACGATCCCTTTGCCCCTGCCGCGGGTGACAACAGCGCCTGCAAAAGCCATATTCTTTTGGTCCGCCGTCACGGTTGCAGGTTCCCCCTGCCAAGCTGGATCTTTGGCAACCGCTACGGATTCTCCCGTCAAAAATGACTCGTCCACTTGCAACGACTGCGCGGACAGCAGCCGGATATCGGCGGGAACCCGATTTCCCGATTCCAGCAGCACCAAATCCCCAGGCACGACCTGCTGCGAATCAATCTCGCGTGTCGCCCCTCCCCGAACCACGGTCGCGATTACATGCAGCATTTTTTGTAACGCACGACTACTCTGCTCGGCACGCCATTCCTGATAGCCACCGATCAACGAATTTAACAGCAGGACCGCACCAATAAAGCCTGCGTCGACCCAGTCGCCAATCAAAAGGGCGACCACGGCTGCCAACCCCAGCACGAAAATTAAGGGGCTGTAAAACTGCCGGATAAAAATCCCGAAAAAAGTCGGCGGTTTTTGCTCTGGCAGTTTATTCTCGCCAACCTGCCGCAGTCTTTGCTTGGCGACTTCGGGCTGCAGACCCTCGGCATCGGTCTGTAAACGGTCAAATATTCCTTGCGTATCAATCGCGTGCCACTTTTCCATGCTTTTGCCGTTTGTCTTTGATCGTGTGAAAACCTGAAATGCAGTAACTTTCGTCAACGCGTCTGCAGGGCGTCATGGGCTTCGCGCCGCAGACAGAAACGTCACTTCTTACCCGCAGCCCGTTTCGCTTTGAAAAAATCGGTCAACAATTGACCACACGGTTTGGCCAAAACCCCACTGGTCACATCGCAGCGGTGATTCAAACGCTGGTCATCCAGCAGGCGGTACAAGCTATCAACCGCACCGGCTTTGGGATCCGTCGTCCCGTAGACCACCCGCGCAATGCGGCTTTGTAAAATCGCCCCAGCACACATCGGGCATGGCTCCAGCGTAACGTAAAGCGTGCAACCCTCCAGTCGCCAATCTGCTCGCGCGGCGGACGCTTGAGTAATGGCAATCATCTCCGCGTGCGCCGTGGGATCGCGCAATTGTTCGCGTTGATTGTACGCAGCGCCGATCACACGCTGACGATGGACCACCACCGCACCGACGGGAACTTCATCGGCAGCGGCGGCTTGCATGGCGAGATCGATCGCCGCGTGCATCCAACGTTGGTCGATTTCGGATTGCGAAGCTTGCGGACGGTCGCCCGGGGACAACGAAAGCCAGGGGGGATCGTCAAAGGATTCCTCGCGCCAAGGTTCTATCACAGCATCATTCCCCAGCGTTGCTTTCAGGCATTGCGGCAAGCCTACGCCAACGAAGATTTCGCAATTCTGACGTCACCTGAAATCCCGCAATACCGACGGGCAATGACGGATCCATTTCACTGCGAACCGTAAATTCATGCTCGCCACGAGGTTGATCGACAAACACCTTGTCATCGATCCAGCAACGAATACGCTGCTGGTCCACACGAACGCGAACCGTGTACCAACGACCGTTTTCAAAAGTTTTGAAAGTCGTGGTGTCGTTCTCCGATGCATCCTGTCCATCAATACTGCTCAACCCGACCACCCCACCCGACCAGCCACCCAAAATAAAACTGGCATATCCCTTACCGATCGGAAACGTCAGACCACAGAAAAAGTCAAACCCTTCGGTCCGCCGGGCCTGCAGTTCGATTTCAAATTGTTCACGCGGAAAATGGTCCTGCTTCAAACGCACCCCCGTCAGCGGATCGCCGGCGGTCATTTCGATCCGTTCCGCCGAAAAGTGGACCTCGCCATCCCCGCCAAAATTGCAAGGCTCCCAGGCCCCATTGGCCGCCGTGGACAACGAAATCCAACGTGACACCGGGGCGGTCTTATCGGCCGAAGGCGTCTGCGGGACGGTCTTGCCCGGTGCGGCTGACTGGGTTTGCTGAGCGGACAAAGGACCGGCGGCGGGGAAGAGGATCAAGCCGATAAGAAAGCCAATGAGAAGGAATCTGCAAAACATTGTTTACTCCGCTAATGGTGTGTTGGGCGAAAGCGTTATTCGGGGTCGGGATTGCGTTTTTTACTGGCATCGAGCAGCCCCTGACCGGCTGCTGATTTTCTCAGCACCGTTCCCTCGGTAATCAGCCACAGGCAGTTCGGCCCAATTCTATTACCTTTCGCGCCGCTCGCGCAAGGATAGCCTCACAACGTGCCAGGAAAACCCAACATTTTATCCGTTAAGCGTGCAGCCTGGCCGAGCGCACCCTCCCTCGCATCTTCTCCAGCCTGCCCAGATTCTCCATAGCCACAAATCAAGTCCGGTTCAATAGCTTTTTTAGGATTTTATCGAAGATAAGCAATTGACGCGAGATAGATAACTTGTACTATCCCGAATAGCTCAGCGGCTTGAGGGCCCCCCGCTGAGCGACTTGTGTTACGAGAGTTTCTTCTTCATTGGAGCGTCGGTACGAAAATGAAAACAATTTCGAAGATGGTTGCCACCGGTGTTATTGCGCTGGTCGCCAATCCTGCGGTGCACGCAGGTGGGTTTTGCACACCAAGTTGCTACTCCTATTGCCCCCCGACTGTGGTTTCCTGTACGCCGGTGATCGTGCATACGAAGCCAGTGGACCCGCCACCCCCGCCAGCCCCGAAAGCGGATGCTAGTCGACAAGTTCGCGTGACTTACTTCAGCACGCAATTCAACGCTTGGTTCGAAGCCGATGCGATGGTGGCTCCGGCACACGCTCAAGTCGGTTTGTCTGTGAACGTCCTTGTGCCAAAAGCCGGCCATGTTCGTGGTTGGGTCGTGGCGGTTTACGCTCAGCCCAGGATGACGTCTCCGTACAGAACCGAAATGGATGAAGCGGAAAAGGCGGGACCGGGCAGTGGGAATGCTCGACTTGATTCGGGAGCGCAGTCGGACGCTCTGGTTGTTGCACCCCCGGTGCAAATCCCCAACCGTGCGATTGGCAGCACCCGCGTCTGGACCAGCAAGGATGGGGAGAAGCAAGTGATTGCGGAATTGCTGAGTGTCAGCACAGACAGCATTCGTGTTCGTACAGGGACTGGGCGAGTCGTCGAACAGTTGCTGGATAACTTGTCCGAAGCGGACGTTATGTTCGTTCGGGGTAGCATGCCCTCAAACGACCTTTTTGTTAGCAACCAGCGTTAGCCGCTAGCAGCGTTTACCAGTCTGCCGGGAATGGGAGAGTGGTCGATACCGGCATGTTCAATTTTTTGAGCATGCCGGTTTTTTTAAGCGAACCGCCTGACGGGGATAACGTGGAGAACGACCAACATGCGGTCGAAAGCTTGCGAGACCAATGCGGCGAGAAAGTTGCTATTGTAGTACATGTCGCACGTTTATCTTGTTTTTCGAATCGAAGAAGTACGCTTTGACGAAACTTTTGCGATCGTGGCCAGATAAACATTCCTTCGGTACAACTGCCATCACGACAATTCAGGAAGCCCGACTGGAAACTGGCATGAATCACAAAGCACGAAGGGGAAAATTAAGCAATCTAAAAGACGATTCTCCGCCACTACAGCCCCTCAATGGCACCCCATTCCTCACTGCAACATGCAGCTCTTTTCGCTAGGGCGTTTATGGTTATATTAAAGAAGACTTTACCGACGGTTGACCGGGCCGGGGATGGTGCTTGTGGCGCATCGCGATTGACAGATACCCATCGCGAGTGACATTAGTTGTTCGGTGGTCGATGTCAGGTTATGGATTCACGTGGTTCCGCTTTCCGCGAGGTTGGATACGTGAGCTTGGTAAACGGACTTGTTTTTTCTGGCGGTGCGATGGCGTTGGCGGGCGTCGTCGCAACCAAATTCACTTATTGAATAGGAACCTCGAAATGACGAAGTGTAAGCTGGAGTACATCTGGCTGGACGGCTATCAGCCAACCCAGTCGCTCCGCAGCAAGACCAAGATCGTAAACGACTTCAGCGGCAATGCGGAGGATGCGGAAGTTTGGTCGTTTGATGGGTCATCCACGAAGCAAGCCAGCGGCGGATCGAGCGATTTGTTGCTCAAACCGGTCGCATGCTACCCTGATCCAGGGCGTTCGGGTACCGGATTTCTGATTATGTGCGAGGTGCTGAATTCCGACGGCACGCCGCATAAAAGCAACGGTCGATCCACGATCAAGGATGACGACGACGATTTCTGGTTTGGTTTCGAGCAGGAGTACACGATTTGGAACCCCGAAACCAACAAGCCGATTGGATTTCCAGCCGAAGGCTATCCGGCTCCGCAAGGTCCTTACTACTGCAGCGTCGGCGGGGGCCGCGCAATCGGGCGCGAGATCGTGGAAGAGCATTTGGAAATGTGCTTGCAGGCGGGATTGAACGTTGAGGGCATCAACGCAGAAGTGATGATGGGCCAATGGGAGTTTCAGGTTTTTGCGAAAGGCGCTCAACAGGCTGGCGATGAGGTCTGGGTTGCGCGGTATTTGCTGGAACGGATCGCGGAAGCCCATGGCATGTCGATCAACTGGCATTGCAAACCGGTCCAAGGTGACTGGAACGGCAGCGGGATGCACGCGAACTTCTCCAATACACTGCTCCGAACCTGCGGCAGCCAGGAGATCTACGAACAGGTCTGTCAGGCGTTCGAACCTCGGATTCAACAGCACATTGATGTGTACGGTGCCGACAACGATCAGCGGCTGACAGGCTTGCACGAAACCCAGCGGATCGACATGTTCTCCTACGGTGTTTCGGACCGGGGTGCTTCGATTCGGATTCCAATCGCAACCGTGGAACGTGGCTGGAAGGGCTGGCTGGAAGATCGCCGACCTGCATCCAACGCGGACCCGTACATGGTCGCTT
>SLFV01000069.1 GCA_007124075.1 Roseimaritima sp. | reverse complement strand
TCGGCCCTCAGCCGCACCAGCGTCGCGCTACGGAGCCGTGCGTCCAGCATCGTGAACGCGTCGCTATAGACGAGCGGGCTACAGGGGTATTTCAGCAGCCGCGTCTGTAAGTCCAATTCGCGTAAGGAACGCCCCGTGCGGTCGCACGGTCCCCGTTGGCTGAAATCCTCCGAAAAACCACTACTCCCTCGCACCGGATCGGGCAACGACGGTTCGTCGGTCAGCAGTAACTCCGCCACGATTTTCCTGGCTAGTTCATCGACGGTTGCATCCCACAGCGCGACATCCGGTTCCTCTGCCAGTCGGGCATGCTCGTACCGTAGTTGTCGCATCGTGAACTGGCTGCGGGTCAGGACATTGTGCAGTTGTGTTTGGTGTTCCAGCACCAGCAAGGCGACAATGTCACTGTGCGGCGTCAGGTAGCCACGGACATCGATCAAATCGGCCGCCGACGCGATGTTGGGATGCAGCGACAGATCAAACGCCTTTCCTTGCTGGACCTTATTGCCCATGTGCTGCATCCGCCCCACATTTCCGGTGACATACCATCCTCCCCAGCGTTCGACGTATGGGCTGGCATGCGAGGTGACGAATGATTTTTCCCGAAACACCACGGAACCATCGGGTTTAGGAAAGACACTGCGAACCGTATGCCCCGGAACCCCATTGGTCATCGCGGTCGCGTGACACCCCAGACAGTCATAATTCGCGCGCTCCAGATGCGGCTGCTGCGGCGTCATTTCCAGCGTATAGAATGCGGTGCCCAGCAACGGGTCAAACGTCGAAATCTCCAGTAGGTTGCTGCCGCGAATCCAACCGACGTAGGTGTCATCATTAAAGTAAATCGCTCGCGGGTTCCAACGCCAAATGTGTTGGACCTGCAAACTGGTTTTGGAAAAAACCAAGCATTGCGAACTGGGATCGATTTCCAGTGCCTTCAGCAGATCCTCCAAGTAACCGTAAGGGCGACGGTAACGCAGCGACACCTCTCCCGCAGCGATGCGTTGCTGTAAGTTGCGAACACGGTTTTCATCGGGTGTCTGCTGGTAAGTAAACGGAGGCTCTTCCAAGTCGAATGATAGCATGGCTTGCGCCGAGCAAATTCCTGATGGGAGGATCAGAAACCAACCGATGGCCAATGTTTGCCAACGCATCAAAGCAACCTCGGGAACGGGAAAGTGAACTTGGGAAGCCTTTCATTCTACACCCCACAGTGCATTATTCAAGAGAATCGCCCCTGGGCTCCTCTTGCTGGACCGCCCGCTTTTTTCGTAAGTGAATCGCGTGATTGACGAATCCAAGGAATCCACGATAACGTTTCACATCATGAAAGTTGCTCTTCAATGCTTCACGCAGTGATTATGGCCGGCGGCAGCGGAACACGTTTCTGGCCTGCAAGTCGCAAAGCGTTTCCCAAACAGTTACTGCGTCTGACAGGTGACCGCAGTATGCTGCAAGCCACCGCCGATCGACTGCGCGATTTTATTCCGTGGCAACACGTATCGGTGTTGACCAATCACAGCCTGGTCCCAACGGTTCGCCAGCAGCTGCCCGAAATCCCATCGCGATCGATCGTCGGCGAACCCTGCAAACGCGACACCGCCCCCTGCATTGGATTGGCTGCTGCATTGATCGCGAAAAACGATCCGGAGGCCACGATGTTGGTCATGCCTTCGGACCATTTGATTGACAGCGTTTCCCAGTTCCAGCAAGCGGTTTCGGCCGCCGTTGCTTTGATTGACGAAGATCCTCAGCGCATCGTCACCTTTGGCATCGCGCCCAGCTATCCCGCCGAGTCATTCGGATACATTCAGCGCGGCGAAACGATCGCGCGATCCCAAATTCCGGCTTACCAGGTCCAGCGTTTTCGTGAAAAACCCGATGCGAAAACCGCTGCGGATTATTTGCTAGCAGGCACCTTTTACTGGAACAGCGGAATCTTTCTGTGGCGAGCCGAAACCATTTTGGCGGCGTTACGGCAGCACGAACCCGAGATGTTTGCTCATCTTCAGACGATCAGTCAAACCGCCGGGACTCCGGAATTCGACAAGGTTCTGGAGACCGAGTTTTCTGCGATCAAAGGAAAATCGATTGATTACGCCGTCATGGAACGACATCCCAACATCGTTGTCGTGGAACCTGTTTTCACCTGGGATGACCTTGGCAGTTGGCAGGCTTTGGCTCGCACCCATTCACCAGACTCGCAAGGCAACGTGGTTCAGGGAAAACACCTGGGCATTGATACGCAGGGGACAATCATCCATAACGATGACGATCACGTGGTCGTCACGATCGATGTCGAGGATTTCATCGTTGTTCATACCCCCCACGCTACCTTGGTTGCTCCGAAAAGCTCCGAGGAGCGCGTCCGCGAAGCTGTCAAGCAACTAGAAGACCGCGGCTGGAAGCAATTCTTGTAATTCGTAATCCACAGCACGAGGCATCGTCAGGAGAGTCCATCTAGGTCGATTCGGCAAAAGCAAGAAATCGCTCTTGGTGTTCACTAGGTAGCCAGGTACAAGGATAGCAGTGGTCTGTTTGCGTTAGGGTTTCGCGATTGCCCACGCGGGGTTGGGCCTCCGCGACAGCATGCAACCAGGGGGGACGTTCCTCGCTATTTTTCCGCACCTTTCGCTTACCATCCCGATCGACGGACCGCTAACCGCCTTGCTTTACTGAACGGATTCAGAATATGGATGGTCAATCCATTGATTCATACGCTGCCTTGCGTCGCACGGCGATCCTGTTAACAACCCTGGATCGCCCGACGGCCGCCGAGTTGCTGGGACGCCTTCCGCCCCTGAAGCAAGCGGCGCTGCGTCGGACGATGGCCGAGCTGACCGATGTGGACCCGCTGGAACGTCGCCAAGCGCTTAAGGAGTTCCGCCAGAAAATAGCGTTTCCAGCGGGCGCGGCGAATGCCGGATTGACCGAGCGGTCCGATGTCTCCCGGGCCCTGTCTTCCACACAAACCGAGCCCCCATTCGCTGCTGGCGTTCGTCATTCCGAGGTGCCGACAAATACCCCGTTAGCCTTCCTCAGCGAGGCCCCTGACCACGTCCTGTTACATGCGATCCGTGAAGAGCACCCACAGACGATCGCGATCGTATTGGCGTCGTTGCAACCAATCCAGGCCGCAAGGTTGATCTCTCAACTGGAGGCTACCACCCGCCAGTCGGCCATTGAGCGACTGGCAAAGCTTGACCAATTGCCAACCGACGCCCTAGCTCCAATCGAGCAGCATTTACGGGAGCTGGTCGAGCGTGCGTCCCCTGCGTCGCTGAACACTTCCGGTAGTCGCAGCTTGCAAGCTATAATGGACGCGTTGCCTGGTGGAATCCGCACGGAGCTGGAACAAACACTGGGCTTACCCAGCCGGACGGTTTCAGAATCTGCTGCCGCAAACTATCCCTTTCATCCGTCTGGCGAGGTCGCAACTGCATCTTCGATTCACCTTTCTTCGGAATCCAATGAGGCCTCCCCCGTCGGTAAAAGCAGTGTCCGTGAAAGAAGCAATGACGACGATGAATCCCGCCAGGTGATGATCGCCGGCCTGGACCGTGCGATGGAACATCTGTCGGGAGATCAGATTCGCCAGGGGCTGGCAAAGTTGCCAGCCGACAAGGCGTTGCTGGCCATGTGTGGTTTGGCACCCCATGTTGCGACGAGGGTCCTATCAACTTTGCCTCGCAAACAAGCGCGAGCGGTGGAGCGCGAACTAGCGGCGTTGGCAGCGGTTACCTTACGGCAAATCGATCACGCCAAGCTGGCTTTGGCCGAATCGTTCGAGTTACACATGACCAGGATGGACCACGTCCATGATCAAACCCGCCTGCTATCCGCGGCGGCATAGCAGCCTGTTGCAAAGCGGTCTGATCTTTGGGTACCGAAGATCCTAATCATTACGGAATGGAAACTGTGGCAGCAATTTTGAAAAACCAACCGACCGATGCCGCTGTCGGACCGAGTGGCCTGACAGGTTTCAATCTGGACGATTTTACGGCAACGACCAAGCAATTGCTGGATCGTGCCAACCAACAGGCGGCAGAGATTCTTCGCAACGCCAACCAGGAGGCGCAAGCGATCCGCCAGCAGGCTTCGCGGGAAGGCCGCCAGGAGGGGTTGACGGCAGGACGGGAGGAACTGGAAGGTCAAATCCAAAAACGAATCAATGTCGCGGTCCGGGAGCGACTGGCTGTTTTGGAAACCGCAGCGGCAAACCTGCGGACAGCCCAAGCAGATTGGCTGGGGAGTCTCCGCGAGACCATTTCCACGCTTGCGGTTGCGATTGCGGAAAAGGTGATCTTACATCGACTTGCCAAGGAACCGGAGATCGTCACACGGTGGACGGAGCAGGCGTTGGAGCATGTCCGTGCCGCAGAAACTCTAGTCGTCGCGGTTCATCCGGAAACTTTGGTCAAAGTCGCTCAGCCGTTGGAAGCACTCTTGCAAGCAGCAGGGGTTTCGGAAGATTCTCGCATCGAACCTGATGAGACGCTGGAACTTTTTGGGGTCGTGCTACGACAACCCGGCGGCAGTGTTGATGCGCGGTTGTCATCGCAACTTTCGCTGTTAACGGAAATGCTCCAGTAAGCTGGAACCCAAGCCCACACCTTTTCAACTCCCCACACCTGAAATGTCGCTGCCGCCGCCACCAAATGTCAATGATTATCTGCGACGCTTGCCCGACGCGATGCCGCTGCGAATTCACGGTCGCGTTGCCGCAGTCGCCGGTGGGAACATCACGATCGCCGGCATGACCGCCCCGATCGGAGCGGTCTGCCAAATCACAAGAGCAGATCGTCAAATCATTCAAGCACGCGTGGTGGGATTCCAAGGCGTGCGTCCGGTCCTCGCTCCCTTGGCATTTTCCGAAGGGGTTGCCGCGGGAGATCGTGTCACCCTAACGACATCAAAAATGCGTTTGCGTTTGGGCCCGGCAATGCTGGGCAGAATCATCGACGCGTTAGGGAACCCCTTGGATGGTCGGCCCCTGCCCGATCAATTGCCATCCCGCGAGCTCGATGTGGAATGTCCCGACTCAATGGCTCGTCCGTCGATCCAACAGCCGCTGCCGACAGGAATTCGTGCGATTGATGGATTCCTGACCTGCGGTCTGGGACAACGTTTGGGAATCTTTGCTGGCTCGGGGGTAGGAAAAAGTTCGCTGCTAAGCATGTTGGTGCATGGCACGGCCGTTGATAGTGTTGTGGTGGGCATGATTGGCGAACGTGGCCGCGAGGTCCGCGATTTTGTGGAACATACACTGGGCGACGAAGGCCTGCAAAAAAGCGTCATCGTGGTTGCGACCAGCGATCAGCCTGCGGGTCTGCGGGTCCAAGCCGCATGGACCGCCACCGCGGTGGCAGAGACGCTTCGCGATACCGGTCAGAATGTGCTGCTGTTGCTGGATTCGGTTACTCGGTTTGCGCTCGCACAGCGCGAGATTGGCTTGGCCGCAGGCGAGCCGCCAACGACTCGAGGGTATCCACCAAGCGTTTTCGCGCTGTTGCCGCGGCTGGTCGAGCGTGCGGGGAACACGGAACGTGGCTCAATCTCCGCCTTCTACAGCGTGTTGGTTGAAGGCGATGACAATAACGAACCGATCGCTGATACCTTGCGCGGCCTGCTGGATGGCCACATCGTGCTGTCCAGGCAGTTGGCAACCCAATCGCATTGGCCGGCAATCGACGTGCTGGCCAGTATCAGCCGCTTGCAGTCACGTCTGATTCCACCCGACCTCCGCCTGGCGGTTGAAAAGCTGCGGCAAAGCATGGCGGAATACGAACGGCATGCCGACCTTATCTCCATCGGAGCTTACAAACAGGGGACCAATCCCCAGTTGGATCAGGCGATCGCGCTCCGCCAGCCCCTACGTCAATTCCTT
Organism: Roseimaritima sp.; assembly: GCA_007124075.1. Classification (GTDB taxonomy): domain Bacteria; phylum Planctomycetota; class Planctomycetia; order Pirellulales; family Pirellulaceae; genus Roseimaritima. The sequence continues at coordinate 3,736 of SLFV01000069.1, read as the reverse complement.
TGCCAAGCGACCGATGAACACTGGCCTCTGGAAAAAACGGAGCAGGCGCTCAAAAAGCTAAGTGATGCAGGTGAGCCAAACCCCGTAGTCCCGAGTGAAATGGGGTAACCACATCATGAAGCGTTTTGAATTCGCATTGGCTCCCCTGCTGAGCTTACGCACCAACGATCGAGATAACGCCAGACAAGACGTGGCTGACGCCCTTCAGGCGCTGGAATTGCTGCAACAGCAGGAGCAGGAAATCGAAACCCAGCGGCAAACGCTGTATCAACAAACGCAGCAGTTGATGGCCTCGCAAGAAGTTTCCGTCAGCACTTTGTTGGCCCAGGGTCGCTACGATTTACAACTGCAAGCACAAGTGCAGGATTGCCGTCGCCAACAGCAGCTTATTGAAGCGGAGGTGCGGCGTCGGCAAGAAAAATTACAAGCGGCCGACGTGGAAGTGAAGCGGTTGGAGAAGTTATGCCAGCGACAGCAACAGGCCTGGCAGACGCGGATGCAAGCGATGCAACAAGCGGAATTGGATGAAGTCGCATCGCAACGCTATCGCGGCGGTTGGGCCGAACCTTAGGAGAAACCGTTATCATGCTGGTGCGAATCATTGGTGGTTTTTGTGTCGCCACCGTTCTGACTCAGATGATCATTGCGGGTGTCTATGTCGCACGTGGGACGCTGAATAGGAACTCGATCACTCACATCGTGGCCTTACTAAATGGCATCGATATTACTGGGCAACGGCTTCGCATGGTCATGGAAAAAGCGAGCGGCAGTGAATTGCCCAGTTACGATGAGGTCCTGGCTGCGCGAGTGCTGAAGGGCCTGGACATCGATGTTCGTTTGCAAGCCCAGGAGCGTTTCGCGCGGGAACTACAGGATCGGCAGGAAAGCTTGAAGGAGGCCCAGACACGATTTGACCGTCGCCGTGAGGAGTTTTTTGTCAAGCTGGACGAACTCCGCCAAAATACCCGAGAGGATGGCATGCAGGAGTTGACCCGAACGCTTCAGGCTTTGGACCCCGAACAAGTAAAAAATCAGTTACTGAAGATGATTGCTGACGATCGTATCGAAGATGTCGTCAATATTATTCAAGCCACGCCGCTGGATAAACGAACAGATATTCTATCGGAGTTTGTATCCCCCGAGGAAGAGGAAAAGCTAGCAGATATTTTGCGGCGAATCGGTGAGGGCGAACCAGCCAAGTCGCTGATCGATCGGGCGGGCAATAATCGTTAGGTTCGGGACCTGACGGAACCATCGTCGTGAAAAGCTGCGCTCTCCCTCCAACCGACCAGTAAGGCACAACACTGCGGGGGAAATAGGGACGGGATTGGCGGCGCGCCAGCTTTTACGACTTGGAATTTGTTGATGTCGCTTTTAACATTCTTTTCTTCAACTGAATCAGCGAATCGTCCCCCAACTCCCGTTCCGCGCGTGGAGTCGGCATCGGCGTTGACGGCTCGGTTGACTACCGACCCAAGCGAGTTTTCTCACATCCTCAGCAACCTGGCCAAGCCCGAACTTACGCTGCTTCAGTTGCCGATCTCAGCGCTACCTTCGCAACCGCCTCAGGCCCCAGCAGCCGCACCCCCTGGACCACGCGATCAAGCGTCGGGCGCGGCGGAGATCGAAGATGAAGCAGAGGAAGAGCTGACAACGACACCGTACCTGCTTCCCCTGCAAAAGGAATCAACCACAGATCTGCGATCAGCAGACGATCCTAATGAACATCCCGCTGCACACTCCGCTAGTTCCTTTAGTGAAGGCGACCAAAGTGCCGGCGGCACTGGCGGGCAGCTAGATACATGGGGCGCCAAGGAGACGCTTGGCGGCCCCGAAACGACGTCGCCTGATGCGGCCACCGCGACCGCAGACGGTCAGGGGCAGGAAGAAGAAGACCAAACTGGATTGCTTCGTCCAGTGGATCAACCTGGGCTGCGCCGTGGTGCGAATGCCGAAGCTAGCGTGAATTTGCAGGAGACAGCGCTCGGAGAATTCACAGAAAAGAACCGCGTGGAAAACAGCGATTCCACGGATACCGTTCTACCGTACGATGAATCCGCATCGCTTGACGATTCTGGAACCTTGGGGGGGCGTGCGAAACGGCGTTCGCGTCCTCAGGATCGAGTCCAAGGCCGCGCGGACGCGAATGGCCCTCCGCCGGACTCGCAACCGCCCGTACCACGTGAGGTTCACATGCAATCCGCGGCGACCAGTACGATGGCCGGAGAGGACCAGGCGGCCATTTCGCAGGGCGCTGACCAGACCGCCCCCGAAAACCAGGGGATGGCGGGGACAAGCGGCCTACCTGAAGCCACTGCAGCAAATTCAGCATCGACCATCACTCCGGTTGCCAGCCCTGCAAAGTCAGCCGCTGTTGAATCTTCTGCAAATCAGCGAAACGCCGGGAACGTGTCCCCCCAGACGGTCGCTGAATCGTCGACTCGCGTCAATAAAGAAACCTCTGCCGCCTCATCAAGTGCAAGCAGTGGGCCACGAGTGGCAGACCGAGTCATCCTGGTGCAGCGGATCGCCCGTGCGTTCCAGCGGCTGGGTAATGGGGCAGGCGAACTGCGGATCCGACTCCATCCGCAGGAACTGGGGAGCGTCCAGTTGCAGATGCAGGTGCAGGGGCAGACCGTCAATGCTCGAATCGTCGCCCAGTCCGAGATGGCTCGTGACGTGTTACGGGAGCATCTGCCTGAACTGCGACAGCGGCTTACCGATGGCGGTTTGCAGGTGGAGCGATTGGAGGTCGAACTGGCTGAGTTTGGGTCCGACAAGGAAGCATCGGACTGGAATCAAAGGCACCAAGACCAACTAAACCGGCAAGCTTTCCCAGGCCAACACCAGGAGGGCGATGCCGCAATGTTTGCGTCGGAGGAACGGTCGGCTGCGCCGCGCGCGGAAACCCAAACCACCGGAGATCGCGTGATCGCGGCGGCGAAACATAAACGCGTCGATCTATCGGCGTAGCGCGGATTTCCTCCGTTGCTCGCGGGACTTGATGCTTCAGACCCTCGAAGATGCCCCGCTTCCCGCTTGGCCTGCTTTCAGGCAGGCCAGGAAGCTAGACGGGGGGCGGGACGTTTCGCCGCCCCGCCAGGAACGGGTGTTGCACGGCAGGTTGTCCCAGGCATGCCTTTGCACGCGGAAATCCTGGACGCTGGGCGAGCGACCGCGAGATGATGCATTTTTATTTTGCCAGTTGAACGAGCCAGCCTTGCGGCTGTTGAGGGAATTTGTCAAACTTAAACCACTCTGCGATGTGTGCGCACATTAAAATTCGTTGGGAGCGGTGGCTGAGTGGTCGAAAGCGCCGGTTTGCTAAATCGGTGAAGGGGTCAAACCCTTCCGCAGGTTCGAATCCTGTCCGCTCCGCTTGGAATTTATTAAAAATTTGATTGTGCCTCTCGCAGGGCTACCCAGCCAGTTACACTTCTGCAGTGTTGGATTGGTGGTAAGTTGGAATGAATCTGGGCAGTCGGGCCTGTAGATTCAACGGAGGTGTAGCTCAGTCGGTAGAGCAACGGACTTTTAATCCGTAGGTCCTGGGTTCGAGCCCCAGCACCTTCACTGGAGACGACGCGATGAGGGTTTGGCTGGCATGGACAGGCTGCGATCGGCTCACAAAGGTTTGCGCCCGGGGAGACGATCGTCCAGCGTAGGGATACCCCCATTTCGGATTCAAATGGCGTAGTATCGGGGGCCAGCCGGATCGGTTTCCGAGCGGTTGTTG
>SLFV01000211.1 GCA_007124075.1 Roseimaritima sp. | reverse complement strand
GAACTGGCAACCGCCTTGCGGGGTAATGATAAGGAGAATTTGGCGGAAGAATTTGCCGATGTGATCGCATGGCTGGCAACGATTGCCAATGTGGCAGGAGTCGACCTGTCCGCAGCGATGATCGCCAAATACGGACATGGTTGTCCCGGCTGTGGTCTCCTGGCATGCACCTGTCCGGCGGAAGAGAAGCCCTAATGTTACGCAACACCAGACAACCATCCGGCGGTTTAACGTCGATTCGCTGCGTCTTTGGTCGTTGCGGCCTGTTGCTGATGGCCGCGTTGTCGTTGCAAGGCGACGTATTCGCCCAACAGACGCAGCGGGATGGACCTGCCAGCGAGTCGCTTGCACTGCAGATTGGTATTGCGGGGAACTATCGCGTCGGACAGTGGACCGCGGTTCGGATCGACCACTCGCAGCGGGACAGCCAAGCAGCTTTGATGTCGGTCGCGACGTTCGACGGTGATAACATTAATCATCAATATGTCGATCAGGAACTGACCAGCTCCCCATGGCGATACGTGTTGCCAGGAGCCCCCGGTGCACCGTTGATTGTTTCAAAGGCATCGGGAGAGGAGTTGGCCCGAAAAAGATTAAGCGATACTCCCGTTCCCGTCGATCGCCGTTGGATTTTGGTCTTTGGAGATACGCTCGGAACCGATCTGCTGGGGGCCAACGAACTACTGGGGCGTCAGGCGCAATTTTTAACCACGACGATTGAAGACGCGGCGGAGCTACCCGATCACTGGTTGGGTTTTGAATCGATCGACATGCTGTTGATTACGGATCGCGCGGCGCCCTTGCTTCAGCAGTTGTCTCCCGCCACGATCGCTGCGCTGATCACCTGGGTTCAGCGCGGCGGCCTGGTTGTTATTTCGGCGGGATCCGCCCTCGCCCAGCAGTGGCGAACGAGCGACGTGCTGCGGCAGTTGTTGCCCGATCCGATCACCGCCGAGACGTTTACCATCGACCCGGCACCGTTGGAGTCGTTTACCAGTTCGCAAAGCCGTCTGCAGCCCCTGACCGCCTGGGGCGTGCCAGGACCGGCGGGGGACGCACTGCTGGTCGGACGCACGACCGATCGTCAATCCTTTGTCTTGGCGAGACGTTATCGCTACGGCTTGGGGAATGTTATAGCAATCGGAATCGACTTGACGCGCGAACCACTGGCTTCCTGGCCGCAGCGTCCTGATTTGTTGCGGGGGTTGGTGCCCGAACTGCGACCAGTGGATCCCTCGTCGACGAAACTCGGGTTTGCGGGTGACGTCAACTATCGCGACATCGCCGGTCAAGTCATGGCCAGCTTGGACGAGTTCGAAAATCCCGCAACATTGCCCTTTTCGGTCGTCGGGTTCGGTTTGTTTTTGCTGGTATTGCTGATTGGCCCGCTGGACTACTTATTAGTCAATCGATGGTTGCAATGGCCGCTGATGGGTTGGATTTCCTACCCACTGTTGATCGGCTTAGCTACCGGGGGGCTGTTGCTTTGGTATCAACGTGGCGACCAGCAGATGCTGACAACGAATCGGGTGGAGGTAGTCGACATCGATGTCGTCAATGGCAAAGGCCGCGGATTCTCTTGGAATACGATTTACGCTACCAACGCCACGCGACTTGATGCGAGCACGCAGTGGAATCCGGATGGGGCCGCCATTCTGGAAACTGGGGATCAGGCAACCTTCTTTGCGACCGCTCCATTCGGCTACGCGGGGAGTATTTTTGGTGGGATTGAGCTGCAAGTCGAAGACCAACGGTTTGCCCCCTACGCAGTACAGGTGCGACAGCGCGGCAGTGACTGGGGCAGTCAGTTGGAGGGGATTCCCTTGGCTGCGGCATCCAGTAAGTCGCTTGCCACTTGGTGGAACTTTGATACCGATTTTTCTGCGGGGCGCCCCCAAAGGTTGGTGCGTCAGAGGTTTGAACTGGAGGGCAGATTGGTCAACCCGCTAAATACGGATATTTTAGATGGGATGCTGTTGGATCGGGATCGGGTGTACATTTTGCCTTCACGATTTCGTGCTGGGGCAGCAATTGAACGAGTCCAAGAGTTGCGACCGCGGATGTTGCGGTGGCTACTGACTGAGCGTCGTAAGGAAGACGACGTGATTGTCAGCACGCGGTGGAACCCTGCCGATACCAGTGATTTAGCTCGAATGCTTAACATCCTGGCCTTCTACCAGCTTGCAGGTGGCCAGTCCTACACCGGGCTGTCCAACGAAATGCTGCGACGACTGGATCAGAGTCCGGTGGTAGCCGATGATCGCGCGATTTTGATTGGGCGACTGGCCCACGATGCGACATCGTTGCGAATTGCCAGACGTCTTCCCGACGGTCAAACCAAACCGGTAGACGTGCAGACCGGTAAGAGCACCAATTTGATTCGGATTCTGTTGCCGATTCAGTCGGCCCCGGTAACGCCGTGACCGGCCTGTTTATTTCCTAAGCATCGATAAACTTGTGATCAAAACTATTGACCTTACCAAAAAGTACGGCGATTCGTTCGCCATCCAAGGCATCGAACTCGACCTGCAGGAAGGGGACCTGTTTGGTTTCATCGGGCCCAATGGCGCGGGGAAAACGACCACGATGCGGATTATCGCCACTTTGCTTGAACCCAGTTGGGGTGAAGCCTACGTTTGTGGTTATTCGGTTCATACCAAACCGAAAGAAATTCGACGTCTGGTTGGGTACATGCCCGATTTCTTTGGCGTGTACGATGATATGACGGTGCTGGAATACCTGCATTTTTTCGCGGCGGCTTATCGTATTAATGGCCAAACACGGCGTGACCGGGTCGATGAAATGCTGGAAGTGGTCGACCTGAATTTCAAGCGTGACGCCTACGCGAATACCCTTTCGCGGGGCCAGACACAGCGACTGGGGTTGGCCCGCACCCTGCTGCACGATCCACAGGTCTTGTTGCTGGATGAGCCTCTGTCAGGTCTGGACCCGCGAGCCCGAATCGAAATGCGTAATCTGTTGCGAAGATTGGGGGAAATGGGAAAAACAATAATTGTTAGCAGCCACATATTGCCGGAACTAGCGGACATCTGTAACAAAGTTGGCATCATTGATCGAGGGGTTTTAAATGTCAACGCCGATGTGGACGAGGTCAAGCGGCGCGTCCGCGAACACGTTGTCTTGGTGATTCAGCCGCAGAAAATTGAACAACTACCGCAAGCGGAGGAGATCCTTGCAGGCCACCCGTCGGTTCGTGGAATCCAACGCGGTGATCAATCGCTCCGTGTGATATTGGCCCCAGAAGTGGTTGATTACAGCGATCTGCCAACCTTGCTAATTCAGGCGGGTGTCGTGTTGAAACAGTTTCGCGAGGAGGAACTGGACTTGGAGGCGGCTTTCATGGCACTGACCAAAGGAACTTCCCAGCGAATGTAATCGTGTTTGGGACTCTAGAATTCTTACTCCCTTCTCCGCAGAGCAAATCAATGACGCACCTGCTCCCAATGCCAATCGCAAGTCATAGACTGAAAATCCAGCAAGCGAATCTTCCGCTCCGCAAAGGGGGCCCAGGTTTGCGAGTTCATGCCTGGTTGTGGATGCGCTCGCTCGGTGACGGGGGATGCGGGACGACCGCAATCGCGATGATTTTGATGGGCGTTGCGTTCCTGTCCCCGCCAGTCACTGCGGAGGACCCGTGGCCTGAATTTCGCGGACCCGCAGGTGATGGCATCGCGGAGGTTCAATCCGTCGCTTTGCGATGGGACCGTGAGACAAACGTTCGTTGGCGAACGGAACTGCCGGGGCATGGTTGGTCTTCGCCAGTGGTCGGTGGTGGCGTCGTTTATTTATCCGCCGCGATCCAGGCGGACCAACGCGAACAGGCAACGCTGGAGCTGTCCCTGTTGAGACTCGATGCCGAAAACGGTCGTCTACTAGGGGTGTACCCGCTGCTGCAACAGGCGGAAGACGCCCCCGATATCCATAAGAAAAATTCGCACGCCAGTCCGACACCACTGCTGACACCCGAGAGAGTGTTTGTTCATTTTGGACACCAAGGCACCGTGTGCACGGACCGGCAGGGCAAAATCCTATGGGTTAATCGTGACAATCAATACTCTCCGGTGCATGGCAATGGAGGGTCACCCGTGTTGGTGGGCGGGGTGTTGATATTTACCTGTGACGGTGCCGAACAGCCATACGTTGTGGGGCTGGATGCAGTTTCGGGAAAACAGCTTTGGCGCACCGATCGGCCGGTCGAAGCATCGCGGAAGTTCTCATTCGCCACCCCCAGTGTTTTTAAGTCAGCCACCGGTTCATTGGTGATTGCTCCGGGCAGCGATTGTGTCGTCGCTTTGGACCCGGCAACGGGAGACCTGCGTTGGTGGGTCCGCTACGATGGATACTCGGTTGTTCCCAAACCGGTATTCAGCCAGGGACGAGTGTTGGTTACGACTGGATTTGGACCGACCACGCTGTTGGCGATTGATCCGCAAGGCACAGGAGACATCACCCAGACTCAGATTGCCTGGCAACTTCAGCGGGGGATCCCAAAGACGCCTTCGTTAATCGCTTGGGACGATTTGGTTTTTTTGATCAGCGACGATGGCATTGCCCTTTGTATCGACGCGAATTCGGGTGACGTTGTGTGGCGCCAGCGATTGGGGGGAAATTACTCCGCGTCTCCGATTTTGGTTGCGGGCCGGTTGTACTTTACCAGCGAGGAAGGAGTGACCACGGTTGTTGCCGCGACACGACAGTTTCAAAAACTAGCCACCAATGACCTCCAGGAAGCAGTGTTAGCTTCGCCAGCCGTGGCGGACAAAGCGATTTTTATCCGGACGGAGACCGCGATTTATCGGATTGAAGAATGAACGTAGCGCACGACATGCCGTCGCGATTCGAGTTACCGCGATTCCATTCGCTTTTTGATTTGAATTAACTGTTGGCGTTCCGGCAATTGCTTATATGCTTCGTCCAGCGGGTAACAGCCACTGATCAGACCGTTTCGCGGTGCGGTCGTGCATTCGCTGAACGTTCGGCAAACCATTTTGCGCTGCCAAGGACGACCACTTAGGGTATCGTGTGGTAGCTGAGGATACGACAATACCATCCGTCCCAATCCCACGGCATCAACCATCCCTGACCGTACGGTCGCCTGGGCAACATGTGGCAGATAGTCTTGCAGATAGGTATATCCCGATCCGACGATTGCTAGGTCTGGGAAATGTTGTTTGCAAGTCGCAGTGACGTTGATGTGCCTAGCGACGCCTACAAGCGGATCTTCTGGCGGCAAGTACCCATCGCTGGGCGGAAAGATTGCCGGTCGCTGCAGGTGTGGCGTGTAGTAGGGACTGCCGGCAGTTAAATTCAACAGCGTCATTCCCTCGGCGACAAGGTCACCGATCAAAAGTAGCGGTTCGCTTAGGTCAAATTCGATCGGGTTGTCAGGATTGCAACCAAATGCCGCAACATATGGGGCGTCCGCATCCCAGGCTGCGGGGTGTCCCGGTTCTTGCCCACCCTCGTAGGGCAACGAGTCAAACAGGCTGAGTCGTACGCCGATTAACAACTCAGGGCAAACTCGTCGGACTTCGTGGATGATTGTCCTGAGCAACCGCGTCCGCCCGACATAATCGCCCCCATATTTTCCAGGTCGGGTGTGGGCGCTTAAAAATTCGTGTAATAGGTAGCCATGGCAGGCTTTGATGTCGACAAAGTGATAACCACATTCCTGGGCAAGTTCCGCGGCGCGGACATAGTCCCCAACTAGGTCGTCCAATTGCGAATCGGTCCACACGACAGAGTCGTCCTCGGGGCGGATGCCAAACCGTACATCAAGCAACGGGTGATGGTAAGCAATTCGGGGTTCAAAACGCTGCTTGTCCCGAGGCCGACAAAAGCGTCCGCTGTGCGTCAGTTGCAAACCCAGAACCAATCCACTGTCATCACCCGTCGTGGCGACATGTGCAGTGACCAGCGTCTGTCGAAGTCGCTCAAGTCCATCCTTATTGGAGGCAAGCGCCAACGTCTGATTCGGATTCGCGCGACCGTCAGGACGAACCGCCGCTGCTTCACCACCCCAGATCAATTTCGCACCACTTTCGCCAAAACGTTGCCAACGTCGTAGCGTCCAGGAAGACGGCGAGCCATCAGGGTTGGCGTCCCAGCCCTCCATTGGATGAATGCACCAACGATTCCCCACTGTCAACTTGCCGATGCGGAGCGTCTGAGCCATGGGCGAACCCTGCTCCGCCGAGAGAATTTCTGGATCACAGGGGAAATCAATGTTTAGCTCGACCAATCTTGATTTCAGATCATCAACGGTGCGCAGCTGCGCGATTTTACGATAGGAGGTATTCATCAAGGATTAGGTAAGCTAACGGGTGAAGAGACTTATGCAACAAGACGGCCTCAGCCGTTGTCCCATCCGTCGCTAGGGAGTCACCAGAAGCATGCTGGCTCTGCTGGTGATAGCATGCGGCGCACCGAACATCGAGGTTTCGGGAAGGTATGGACCAGACAGACCTTACGCGCACCCTTCCGCCGGATGAGCCATTATTTTCACGACAAATGTTTTGCACGCCCCACGATGCGCAAGCAGAGCAGCAATTTTGCGGGATTGCAATTTAACATCGCGGACCCCTGGTTGCCGTCTGGATCGTTCAGGAAGCCATCGCCACACGCGAACAAGCCGAAACGGACCGGCTGATTCTACGGGCGGCGAGGGCGTCGTCAAACTGCAACACCAAAACCGGCGAACGCCTCCATTGGCGTTCAATGAGCAGGTACCAGGAAAGCTTGGATATCGCGAACCAACTGCTGGGCTTTGATCGGTTTGGTGTACCAGCAATCAACACCATCAGGTCCGATGGGAATCCCCGCCTCTTCCCGGGTCATACCGCTTACACCAAACATTCTCAAACCGTCGAACTCGGCTTGCTCTCGGATCACACGAATGGTGGTCCGGCCGTCCATGGTCGGCATATTCATATCGATCAGCAAGACATCCGGCTTGCCATGCCGACGTAGGTGGTGGATCGCCTCTCGTCCATTTCCGACCAATGCCGTTTCAAAACCGTGGCTATCCAGATATTCCGCCAACAACTGGCCTTCATTCATCGAGTCTTCGACAATTAAGACTCGCGAGGCCTCGTTGTGCGGAGACTCAGAGTCAACGGACGAAACCGGCACGGAATCCAGTTCCGCGTCCAACTCGCCAAGCGATTTCAAGGCGCGTTCGATCAGCCGCTCCAAGTCTCCGATTTGCCCATTTTGGACACGACTGCGCAGCACTTGTAAGCTCAGGCAAACGACGTTCAAGCGATCACGAATGTCATGGCGGAAATTCCGCAACGAATCATGGTCCGCTGCGACAACGCCTCGGCTTGGTTCTCCGTGTGAATCGGTTGCGGTGGCCAGTTCACCCCGCAAGACAAGCACCTCCGGAGGAGCCGTGACCCCCAAACGAACCACCTTGCCCCCTGCACGAATGACTTGAACCTCAATGCCTAACTTTGGAAAGCAGACGGTTTGGTCTTGACGACGCGATAGCACCAACATTGCAACATCTCCAGATTGCGGTGGTCTTGCCATGCCAGATCCAAAAATCAGCAGCGACAAACATTTTTCCCTGTGGAAAAATCGCCGCCGTGATGACGAATACGGCCTAGAAGCCAGACCTCCTTGCGTTAAAGAACCCCTCCCTGCTGGTTGTGTAAACACGGGGGAAAGTTACGATCCCCGATGCCTGCACTTCCTTCCGCAGGAGAAAAAAGGAAAGAACGAAGATGCTATCCTTTTCGCTCGCGTAAATTTTTCGCCGGGATCCTTCCCAAGAAGTCGCTCATCTCCAGGGCCTAAGTTTGCTACATTCAGAATCTCGCTGCAATAGCGATTTCCCTCCGATTCCCAGCCTTTAGAAATTTTTTCGAAAAAAATGCATCCACCGCAATCATCCTTAGAAAACGCGAATCCAGTGGACCAAACCGTCGAAAACGCTCCGCTTCCAAAGAAGAAAAGCCGGCAGTCCACCGATTCAGGACCGCGGCCTTCCTTTGTCGTCGGTATTGGGGCCTCCGCTGGGGGGCTAGAAGCGTTGGAGCAGTTCTTTAAGCGAATGCCTGAAAGCTCGGGCATGGCATTTGTCGTGGTTCAGCATTTATCCCCTGACTTCAAAAGCATGATGGCTGAACTGTTGTCGCGGTGGACCGACATGCCGATTCATATCGTTAGTGACGGCATGCCCGTGGTCGCCAATCAGATTTTTTTGATGCCTGAAAAAACAGAGGTCATCATTTCCGGCGGTCGTTTGCTGCTGACTGAACGCGAGCCGGGGGAGGAATTGCGACTGCCAATCGATCAGTTCTTTCGATCACTCGGCCGCGATCTGGGAGAGCGATCGGTTGCGATCGTCCTATCGGGAACGGGCAGTGATGGATCGCGTGGGATTCGCGACGTTCATCAAGCGGGTGGCTATGTTATTGCTCAGCACGACGAAACTGCGAAATTCGATGGAATGCCCAAAAGCGCGATTGAAACGGGGATCGTTGACGAGGTGTTGCCGCCGGGCGACATGCCCAGATCCCTGATGCGGTTGGTCCAGCATCCGCTGACACCCGAAGATGACGTGACTGATACCGATTTGATGAACCCCATCTTTCGCCTTTTGCGAGGGGCGTACGGCATTGATTTTTCTTATTACAAACCTTCCACCGTCGCCCGTCGCATCGATCGTCGCCTGCAGTTGCGTCGAATTGCCAGTTTGCAGGACTACGCGATCGATCTGCAGGATGATAGTCGTGAACTGGACGCGCTGTACCATGACCTGTTGATCGGGGTGACCAGTTTTTTTCGAGACCCCGAAGCGTTCCGGTTGCTGGAAACCGACGTGTTGCCGGAACTGATCGCTGATGCGAAAGATGAAAGTGATTTTCGCGTTTGGGTGGCGGGTTGTGCGACTGGCGAGGAGGCCTACACGCTGGCAATTTTGATTCACGAGCAAGTCGCCAAAAGTGGTAAGCATTTAAATGCAAAAATCTTTGCCACCGATGTTCATTCCCGTTCGCTGGAGGTCGCTGCTGCTGGGGTTTACACGCGCGAAGCCGTCGCATCGGTAACGCCACAACGGTTGAAGCAATATTTTATCGCCACTGACGACGGTTATCGTGTTTCGCCGGAACTGAGAAACATGGTCGTCTTTGCTGCACACAACATCATCAAGGACGCGCCGTTTACCAAACTGGAATTAATCACCTGTCGCAACCTCTTAATCTACCTGCTGCCCAATGCCCAGAAGAAGGCCTTGTCGCTGTTTCACTTTGGACTGAAAACCGGCGGTATTTTGTTTCTGGGGCCAAGCGAAAGCACCGGAGATCTGGCAGACGAATTTCATCCGCTGGAGAAGCACTGGAAATTTTTTCGCAAACGTCGGGACGCGAAACTCCCTGCCGATTTGCGCCTGCCGCTCTCTTCGGGCCGCGGCGGAAATCTAGCGATTACAGGACAGTTCGGCCGACCTGCTGCTACGAGCATTCTGGGTGATGTCTTCGAACAAACGTTGCAGGTGACATTGCCCCCAAGTGTCTTAGTGAATGATCGCTTGGAGATCATTCACACCTTTGGCGATTCCACACAGTTTTTGCGATTGCAAATCGGTAGCCCGTCATTGCTATT
>SLFV01000107.1 GCA_007124075.1 Roseimaritima sp. | reverse complement strand
ATTGATCATCGGGCTGATAAAGTCATCGAAGCAGCGTTCACTGCGACGGATGTAGTTGCGAGGGTCCAGAGTGCTTAGGCAGCTTCCGCTCAAGCCGCTTCCCGCCAACAAGCTTCCTGATAAGCAACTTCCGCTTAGACAACTTGTCAGACCGCAGCTATCGCAACCATCATAATACGGGGAACTTGCACAGCCATCCTGACAGTAGTTGTCGTCACAGCAAAGTGCATCGCATTTACTGAAGTTAAACAACCCACCGGCAAAAAGATTTGTCCCCGGGGCGGCAACACTAATCGCAGCCGCCACCAACGCGAGTTTAAGTTTCTTAATCAATGTTCCGCCTTTGGTCCAAAGAGAGTGAATGCCAGCGTGTATGAAACGCTGCTGCAAAACTCTTTCGGGACCACAGGCCGGATCACTTGGTGATTTCTCCGCGTGGGGCTACGGTTTCGCCAGTACACACAACCCCTACACTCCTTCAATCAGTCAACTTACCGCCAAGTCAAAATATCGTTCGCGAAGACAAAGATCATTAACGATAGCAAAGCCAGAACACCAACCATCGTTAGCTTCATCTGCAATTGTTCGTCCACGGGGCGTCCCAAGACCGCTTCGGCGATCAAGAACATCATGTGGCCACCATCAAGCGCCGGGATTGGCAAGAAATTCAGGATCGCCAAATTCATACTTAACAACGTCAGAAACAACAGCAAAGGTGCCCAGCCACGCTCAGCTTGCATCGCTGCGATATTGGCAATTTTCAGCGGCCCACCAACCTGATTTCGACTGACTTTTCCCGTGAACAGCAAACGTAGAAACTGGCCAACCTCCGCTAATTTCCATTTGCCTTCTCGCCAACCCAGCGCCAGCGCGTTTCCGAACGAATCCGCCTGATGCGTAAAGACCACCGGTGCGTAGACGATTCCGCGATCCGCCCAGAATGCATCGGTTTCCACAACGTTGACTCGGGCTTCGACCACCTTCTGATCGCCCGCGTTTTCCGCAAACACTTGCAGTTCTGTTCCTGTTGGCATCCGTTGCAACAGTTCAATCAAACTGGACAACATCCGTTGCTCACCCGCGTCCCAGCCTTTTTCCAATCGGGCGACGTGCGTGCGGAACACCGGATCGTCCAGTTGGTCGGGAGGCACACCATCGGGCCACCGGACCGAAACCCTAGTTAACAGATCCCCGACCTCGATTCCTTCAACAGCCGAGTACGTAACGACCTGTGTTGGGTAATAGGCAAACCCCAGCGAATAAATCGCGATTTTTCCCGTCGGACTGGAAAAGGGTGGCAGAGTCGCAGTCGGCTCGACGGGCTCCAGTTCCAATGCGTGCTCCGTCGTCTGCGCACCCGACTTTCGTTTGACCGTCACCCGAACCGGTCCGTTCAACTTGTTGATCTGGTTTGGCAGCCGGAATGCCGATAGCGTTTCGATTCCTTCGATACCGATAATTTCATCACCGACGCGCATCCCAGCTTGTTGGGCGGGCCCCCCTTGAACCAGGGTCACCACCGAACTGATACCCAGTTCGATTCCCAACGATTTCTTGGGCCGCGGCGGAATGACGACGTCGCGTGTGGTTTGTTTGTCATCATTTCGCCGTAAAGTCAAAGTGACACTTTGGTCGGGGCGTTGCAGTAGTCGCTGTGCGACAGGATCATTCAGCGTGACCCCCAAAACGGGATGGGGGGTCAAGGGCTCGCCGTCGACGGCAATGATCTCCGCATCCGCGTCCTCGCTGCCTAGCAATTCGGCGACCGCTGTCCCAGGTTCGGCGGAGATCTTTGCCCCCAGTCTGGCCATTGCCGGTGGACTGATTCCGACAATCCTCCGCTCTGGTTGCCACGGGTCGGCCGTTGTCATGACTTCAAAATTGCGAATACCATCAGGATATTCGATCGTTAATTTGACGGGGGTTTTGGGTTCCGACATGCCGTGGGTCAGCACCTTGATTGTCATGCGGGAAAAATGCATCTGTGGGTCAGTCGGGTCGTCGTCAACGGCCAAGACGCGTCCTCCTGGTTGGATACCGGCAGCGAAGGCAGGATCGCCAGGAGAAACCGCACCAACGACCGCAGGAGCGTAGTCGACACCTAAAATCCCGTACGCAAAAGCCGCGAACAGCACCCCCGTGATCACATTCATTACCACTCCCGCACTGATGATTACCATGCGTTGACCAACGGTTTTGGCAGGATAGCTGCGAGGATCCAATGCTTGCCGGGGCACCAATTCGGTATCACCTAAGTCTTCGTCATCGGGATCGTCCTGGTCAGGCTTTTTGCGAATACGCTGATTCTCCTCCTGCATGTTGCGTGGGTCATCGTCCTGTCCCAACATCTTCACGTAGCCGCCCAAAGGAATAATGCCGATCCCGTATTCGGTCTCCCCGTAGCGAAATTTTCCCAGTGTTCGAGGAAAACGTATCGGACCAATCGCAATGGGAACATCAAAACCGACGTAAAATTTTTCAACTTTGACGCCAAACAGTTT
>SLFV01000142.1 GCA_007124075.1 Roseimaritima sp. | reverse complement strand
GATATTCAGCGAACGTTCGTGGGCTTCGTCAATGATGATGGCGTCGTAGCGATCTAAGTAGTGATCGCTTTGCGTTTCGGCCAGCAGGATTCCATCGGTCATCAGTTTGACCAGCGTATCATCGGCGGTATCGTCCGCGAATCTGATTTTGCAGCCGACCGCTGGCGGGCACTCCAGTTCCTGCTGCAAGCGAGCGGCGATCGAACGTGCCGCCAGGCGTCGCGGTTGCGTATGTCCGATCATCGCCGCGCGGCCCAAGCCCGCTTCCAAGCAGTATTTCGGCAACTGCGTGCTTTTCCCACTGCCGGTTTCGCCGCAAACAACCAGAACCTGTCGTTCGTGCAGCAAATCGACGATCCGCTGTCGGTAGGCAGTGATTGGCAGATCCGCGGGCGATTCCAGTCGTGGACAAAGCGCTCGGCGTTTCCGCAGCAAGTCGGCACTAACGGCCAGGCGTTGCTGAAATTCCGCAGCCAGGTGTTGGTAAGACGCGGTATCGGGTTGCAACCGCTTGAGCCGCTGCTTCATTTTTCGCAAGCGATGGCGGTCGGCCTGCATGGTTTGGCTGAGCTGCGTTTGCCATTGGAGCTCGCGATTCATCCGCTACCAGTCAATCTTGTCAGCCGAAAATACAGGACCTTCCACACAGGTCCGTTTGTAATCCCACTGCCCACCGGCTTGACGAACCTTCGCCACGCAAGAAAAACAGATCCCAATCCCACACGCCATCGGCGTTTCCAGGGACACCTCGCAGCGGACCGCCAATTGGGCACACAATTCAGCGACGCGTCGCATCATGATCTCGGGTCCACAGCATGCCACCCTCACGACGGACCGGGATTGAGCCTCCGCAAACTCGGATCGCAGCATTTTGGCAAGCAGTTCCGGTGCCAACATCTGGCTGCCCCGACTGCCGTCGTCCGTGCATAACCGAACATCGACCCCACAGGCCTGAAAATCCGCGACCCCCGCCAGCAGTTCCGCGGTCCGCGCCCCATAAATCAACGTGACCCGGTCAGCCCAACCCGCGGGTCGGCCGGGAAAAGACCGTAGCCCCAGTGCTTCCTGCGCCAGCAAAACGAACGGCGTCTGGCCGATTCCTCCCGCGACCATAATCAAGTGCTGGCAAGTTTGACTGGAGAACCCGTTGCCCAACGGTCCCCAGATCGTGACCGTGCTGCCGATCGCAGCCCGGGAGAGGGACGAGGTCAGCTTCCCTTTGCGGATGTAAACCAGATCGATCGTCGCGGGGTTTCCCAAGGGATCATTGCCGATGTTGTAGACCGCAAGCGCGCGACCAATCAACGGATCGTCCAGGTGCGCAATCCTCGCCATAACGAACTGCCCCGGAACGACGCTTGCTGCGATCTCTGGAGCAGCAAGACGAATGAGAAACGTGTCGCGCGCCATCTGATGATTCAGCAACACCGGTGCGTCGATCTGCTGCATGCGATCGGCGTAATGGGCAGCCTGAACCGGATTCGAGCTCATCGCGGACCTCGCTTCTTGCGGGCGTGCGGGGCTGCCGCACCACGGCGCGAACGTTTGTCCGGAAGACCACTGCGCGTAACGCGGTCGGAACTACCACGGTTGGCGGATGGGGCAGGCGAGCGTTTTTTAGCACCGGGTTTGCGCCGTGCGGTGGTGGATCGACCACGGGTGATCGGTCTTGGGGTCCCCTGCGAAGTCGTTTTTCGACCTACAACCTTCTTTCGCGAACGTCGGGCAGGGGCAGGCGGCTGGACCGCGTCGGCACCGGGCTGCTCGCCAATGACGGAGCCTGTGCGAGCACGATAGGGACCGCTGCCCAGCAGGTCGTCAGGGAGCGAGTCGCTTGACACGGAAGGCGGATCGGTCAACGGTCCCCGCTCCACCGCCGCCCCGGTACGCCTGCCCTTGGCAGCGACCGATCGAGCGTTCGATCGACCGCCCGACGATTTAGCCGCTCGCTGCCCCGCCCCCTTCGTGGCAGAACCACGAGGTAAGGGGGCCGCGTTAGCTGCAGCAGACGCATCGGCTTTCAGTTTGCTAATTTCCAGGGAGGTTAATTGTCGGTACGCACCCCTGGGCAACTCGCCCAATCGCAACGATCCAATCGCGACCCGTTTCAGTTTCTGGACCTTATGTCCTAGCGAGGCCAAAATGCGGCGGATTTCACGATTCTTTCCTTCCCGCAACCGAATTTCCATCTCGGTTGCCCGGGGCCGCGCCCGCAGGACGCGCGCCCCATCGACTCGGACCCTCCCTTCGGCAATGTAGATGCCTTCCCGCATCCGACGCATCGCCTCCGCCGTCACCTCTCCCGCAACTGTCACGAGATACACCTTTTGTACCCCGTACCGCGGGTGGGTCAACTGATCGGTCAGGGCACCGTCGTTGGTCAGCAGCATCAACCCTTCGCTGTGCAGGTCCAGGCGACCGACGGGAAAGAGACGTTGGTCGGGGGGCAATAAATCAATAACCCGCGGTCGCCCCTCGGGGTC
Source organism: Roseimaritima sp. (assembly GCA_007124075.1). Taxonomy (GTDB): domain Bacteria; phylum Planctomycetota; class Planctomycetia; order Pirellulales; family Pirellulaceae; genus Roseimaritima. The sequence continues at coordinate 7,307 of SLFV01000142.1, read as the reverse complement.
GCGGGTGCTGGAGACCACTCCGGTAGGCTTATGCAGAGCAAAGTACACCGGTTTTGCGGATTTTACCAACGTGCCGTCCACGTAAATCTTGCTGATCAGCGGATCGACTCGCGTCCCCAATTGGGTCACTATCTGTCCATCGACTTCCACGCGTCCAGCCGTGATCAACTGCTCGCATTGCCGTCGACTGCCAAAATCGGCCGCCGCCAGCACACGTTGCAGACGCTGCTGGCCTTGCAGCGATCCGGACGGCACCGCTCGGCCAGAACGTGATGAGGTAAAGCGTCGTTTCGCCATGGGTGCAGTTGGGGAAAACGGAATGTCAGCAAAAAAAACTTCAAGCACTAATCAACACTGTACCATAGCAGACGATCCGTTTGACCTGTAGCGCTCTTTGCTAACGACCCCACGCCGATCCCGAGACGGCGTCGCGGTAAAGCTGATTCCTAACGGGCTCGGGGAGTGGTTTTTGATACTCCCGCGGGCGACCGGCGTACTCAATCGCCCCCATGTCGTTTTGCGGGAAGGGGTCATGGACGACCGCCCGCGACTGCTGGGACGCGATCGATCCTGGGGGAGCACACAGCGGACGATGGTTGCAACCCATTGTTAGCGGAGCGACCGTCAAGGCGATGATCAGTAGTAGACGCATTGCACCAACCGTGAAAAAAGGGGAGGGGGTGCATCAGGATTCGAGGGCGGAGAGGCAAACAAAACTTGCGATTGTTCGACCGCCATTCGTTATGTCGGAGGGGATCATAGCGAAAACAGCGACCGCACGCCTAGGCGTCCCGATGCGGTTTCTGAAAAAGAATCCAAGCAATGCGATACAAGCAGCTTGTAGTTCGTTTCCAACTATCTCATCGGCGGGCCTACGAATCGAAAGCTAGCATTGATTGAAAGAGAAAAGAAATCGCAGCCCGTTGTTATCCGCATGGCACGGTCAGGTGATCGAATCAGGTGGAGGCAAGTTTTGGGGTTATTTGGGCAAGTCAACCAGTTCCAGTTGGATGTCGATGATTTCCTTGCTGCTGGCGAAAAATGCATCCAGCACCTTGGGGTCAAACTGGCTGCCGCGTCCTTCCTCCAGGATGGCAAAACATTTTTCACGCGGCATCGCTTCTTTGTACGGTCGCTGGCTACTAAGTGCGTCGTACACATCGGCCACGCTGGTAATCCTTGCCTCGATCGGAATATCTTCTCCCTTAATCCCCAGCGGGTATCCGTTGCCGTCCCAGCGTTCGTGATGCGACAAAGCGATCGTTGCAGCCAAACGCAAAAGAGGGCTGGTTTGGGCAGCTAGCAGTTGCCCGCCAGCCATCACGTGCTGACGCAAGGTAGCAGTTTCCCGCGGCGAATGCGCACGGATGATCGAATGCCCAATCGCCGCATGCCGCTTCATGTATGCGAACTCGTCGGGATCCAAGCGTCCTGGTTTGTGCAACACAGCGTCGGGGATGGCGATTTTCCCGACGTCGTGCAATTGGGCAGCCAGTTCAATGTTGGCAACGTCGATATTGGAGAACCCCAGTCGTTTGGCGATCGAACCCGCAAAACGTCCCACGCGGATGACGTGGTTTCCGGTTTCGGTATCGCGGTACTCCGCCGCACGAGCCAAGCATTCAACCACTTCGCGGCGGGAAAACTCCAATTCCTGCGTCCGTTCTCGGACCCGTCGCTCCAACTGCTGGGCGTATCGAGCGAGTTGATTTTGAAACGACTTGGTCACCAGGGTGTTGCGGACCCGCGGCAACAATTCATTCGGGTCAACCGGTTTGGCCAGAAAGTCGATCGCTCCCAGAGACAGGCAAGTCCGTTTGGTTTGGCTGTCGGTGTTGGCCGTCACAATCAGCACGGGGACGAACCTGAGCTTAGGGTCGGCCCGCATGGCCTTCAGGATGTCGATTCCCGACACGCTTGGCATCATGATATCCAGCAGCAGCAGGTCACCACGTTGCTCCTTAATCCAGGCAAGTGCTTGAGTGGAATTGGTGTTGGTGGCAACTCGCTGGAAACCGCTCCCTTCCAAATAGCGTTTCAGTACCATCACGTTGGCTGGCTCGTCGTCAATGATCAAGATCCGCGCTTGATTAATCACCGCTGCCACTGGATCTTTCGATTCGGACATGACGGGTTGGGGTGCCGTGCCGGCATCGGTAGCGATCGATGATAGGGAAAGCTGTATCGTCATGCCGAATCCTTGATGCTCCGTGCTAGCTCAGCGCCCGCCGCAAAAACGTGATTCCTATGCCCACTAAGGACGATCGCCGCAGGGATGCCACATTGAACGTTTAATCCGACGGTGTCGATTAGCGCAGCATTCGTTTAAATTCGGAACAGCCAGCAGCGATTCTTTAACGTTTCAATGGGAAACGCGCGGCCGCAGATCTCACTAGCTGGACCGTACCATCAGCATGGAGTGCGGCGACAAAAAGCGGTAATTTGCACCCCAAGAGGCCCGAGAGAAGGCGACTGTGCCTCACTTATGCGATACTTTCGTTGTTGCTGCGTCGGGATGCAATGACGCGGGCGGGATTTCCGACGGCGATCACTCGGTCCGGGAGGGGCTTGGTAACGATGCTGCCAGCCCCCACGACGGTTTGCTGGCCGACATCGGCCAAGACGACGCTGCCAGCACCGATCCAACTGTCAGGGCCGATGGTGATCCGAACTCGCTGCCCCGTTTGCTGGCGGATGGGGATGTCCAGGCGTTCGATGCCGTGCGTCTGCGGACCGCTGGGAATTTGCACCCCAGGTCCCAGTAGAACGTCTGCTTCTAAGGTCACCAGTCCCAGGCAACAGCGAGGGCCAATGTAAATGTGTGGGCCAAGCCTCGCGTCGACTTTGGAAAATAACGTGCCAAAAGCAATCGTGGCGGTCGGATGACAAGCTTGGAGGGCGCGTTGATAAAACGCGACTCGCAGGAAACTACCGGTGCTGCCGGGAAGGAGCGCCAGGAACTGTGAGTGGGATTCCAAGGAACGGTCGGCATCGGTGATGCGACGGCCGATCCAATGCGTCAGCAGCAGCGGCGCGATCAGGAGCGTGGCGAGCGACCGGGCGAGCGTCTTCATCCGCTGGACTCTGGGCACGTGGGTGGTGGTGGGGGTCGGAGTGGTGGTGAACGTCGATCCATTGGCTGCGGGGCCAACGGCAGCAACGATTCTACCGTAGTGGTGCGTCAGCATCAAAAGTTAGGGTTAAGGGGACAGCAGTCAATTTTGCGAAGCACCCGAAGGGCCGTTCCGGCAATTGACTTCTGACCCCTTAACGACCCGGACTGCAGTGCGATATGCCTGATAGTAATCCTCGATCACGTTACGCAGATCAAAGTCCGCAAGGACGCGCGCGCGCGCGGCCGCTCCCAGCTGTCGGCAGCGTGGTGGGTCTTGCAGCAGCTCCGCCAAGCGATTTGCAAGCTGTTGGTGATCGCCGCGGGGGACTAAGTAGCCGTGCTGGCCGTCGGTGACATGTTCGCTATTGCCCCCGACAGCGGTGACGACGGCGGGGCACTGGCTGGCCATGGCTTCCAGGAGGGTCAGCGAGGCGGCTTCGCTGACGCTGGTGAGGGTGAAGATGTCGACCGCTCGCAGCAGTTGGGGGACATCATGGCGAATGCCCAGGAACCGGATCGAAGCCGTCAACTCCCCTGCTTGGATTTCGCCCGCCGCGGCCAATTGGGCATCAAGCGTTTGTACCAATTGCTCGCTGGCCTCGCGCAGGCTTCCGTCACCGATCAACAGCAATCTCGCCTGGGGCAATCGACGATGGACCTCCCGCCAGGCGTGGATCAACGTCGAGTGGTCCTTGACGGGGTGGAAGCGAGCGACACAGGCGACGTAGCGAAGGTCGGGTTGCAGGCCCAAATGCCGCCGCAGGGCGATTTGTTGTTCAGCGTCGCCTCGCGGGGGCAAATTGGTCAGATCGACACCGTTGGGCAGCGTGATCGCCTTAGAAAAGCCTTCGATTTTCCGGAGGGCAGCGGTGCTGAATTCGCAGCATGCGGTCGTGACGTCGGCAAAGTGTTGGAAGCACAGCCGATTGGCCCAGCGGCGTTTGCAGGAAACAATATCGGGGTAGTGGCGTCCATGTTCGGTAAATACGATCTTGACTGCCGCGCGATGCCGCAATCGGGCAAGGGCCGAATAGAAGAAGGGGGTGTACTGATGCGCGTGCAGCAATTGCACGTGGCGTTGGCGGATTTCGGCGGCCAACCGCTTGGCGACTCGCCAGTCCAATCCCGGCTGTCGATCCAGCACGACCACGGGGATACCCGCGTCCTGAAGTTGCTGCCCAAGTTGCCCAAGGCCATCGAGGCAGAAGACGGTCGCTTCGATTTTGTCGGCTAGCTGCTGGATGATCTGGGTGACCAGCACTTCGGCTCCGGCGACTTGCATCACGTGCATGACAAAGCCGACATGCAGCTTGGCGGGGAGGCTGTCTGCCGTGGTCAATTCGCTCATGCGTCGTTGATTGTCGGTTGCTGGCATGGTTGGGGCTGACTTGTCTGTCAGGGGCAACGTTCGTGAAGGAACGCAATTTTCATTGATGACGGACCCAAGACCCTCTCAGGAGCCGTGTCAAGCTGTTGGCGTCACGGCACGAGAGAAAGATCCATCGCGAAGTTCTTTCCGAATTTCCTAATGCGACAGGGTTCCTCATGTGACAGGGGATCGCAACAAATATAGCTTGCTCGCCCCCGAAGCAGCGGATTTATCTGGCAATGTGTCCTTGTTTTCCCAGTAGCGCCCCGCAGAAGGAGATCGACCGAAGCATCAACCGGCTTTGGCTACACCGCCAACGTTCAACCCGCGGGGGCCGTTTTCGTCGGGGGCTTGGTCAGGGTCAGCACCATGGCGGACCGTTGCACGTGGATGGCTCCCGGCAGATCGTAGGTAGCTGGACCCTTACCCCTGGCGGATTGGCAAAGGCCGTGCCAGTGCCGCTGGTGCATGGCTTGTTGCGGCCAGCCGAATTGCTTCCAAATTGATTGCCAGACCGCGACCAGGACCGCGTCGTCGGTGGCATCGGTTTGCTGCAGCGATACTTCGACGGATTGGTGGTTTGTCTGCGAGTTGGATTGGGATGGCTGTAGCAGGTTGGCCTGTAACCAGCGGCGGGCGGTTTGGTCCACGTGTTGCATCACATTTCGCTGCTGCGCAACCGTTGTTGCCAGCCGTTGACTGACACCCGGATAACGTGCCTCCAGCAGCGGCAGCAATTCGTGCCGCACCCAGTTGCGGTCGTATCGTGTGCTGACGTTGCTGCAGTCCTCTTGCCAAGGTTGCCGCAGTTCCGTCAGCAGGTCACGCAAGTGCTGGCGATCGATTTCCAGCAGCGGGCGGACCAACACCAGGTCGGTGCACAGTTCGCGGAACGGCGGGATCCCGGTCATCCCCGCAGGTCCGGTCCCGCGGAAAAGTCGCTGCAAAAACGTCTCGACTTGGTCGTCGCGAGTATGTCCCGTCACAACGTATCTGGCACCCAGCCGGTAAGATTCCCGGACCAGGAACGCGTAACGCTGGTGTCGCAAGCGGGCTTCGTCTGTGGGGGCACGCGTTGCGGTGGACTGCGAATCGGCGTTGCCCAGGACAAATCGTAACCCAACGTCCGCCGCCAGGTCCGCTACGAATTGAGCATCCTGCTGGGAATCGCGACCACGGAGCCCGTGGTCCATGTGGGCCACCGTCAGCAACCGTTGGGCCTGCGCTTCCCCAAGTAGATGCACCAATAAGCGCAACAACGCGACACTGTCGGCACCTCCACTGACCGCGACCAGCAGGGGAACCCCCTCCCAGGAGCCTGTCGGCCAAGCAGTCCGTACGGTCTCCGCCAATCGTCCCAGCAAGTTATCGTTACAGTCGGAAGGGGAAAACATGGTTTGGTGATTGATTTTGGTTGCCGTTGTTTCAGCCACGGGGGATCCATGGTACGATCTCGCCAGTTAAAACCTTTCGAGAGTCGTCTGGCACGATGTTAGCCAGCAGAGGCCGTGGATCCCTTCACCGGCTGATAAAATCTGCTTGGATTGTGAACGGACGGCAAAAACCATTGCTTTTCCAAATTTCTGACATGTGGTATTTTCTGTTCATCACTTGGCAAATGCTATGCCAGCGTCGACCCGAGGTGCAACCCGCACGTTCGATTCTTCGCTGCGGTGGTGATGGATTACTCGCCGACGGTCAGGACCGCGACCGTGCGGTGCAATTGGCCGTCGTGTGTACAGGGCGTCGTTTGGGCCCACGGGCTGGTTATCCACCGCAACGCTTGGCGGCAGGCCGGTTTGCGGCTGGGTGGGCGACCACGAGTGGCGATACGAGTGCCGGAAGCGGGCGGTGTGTTGGCGGTGGGTCCGCCGATCACGATTGCCCTGTCCGCGCACCGTGGTTCTGCATGCTGACGGGAAAAAATGATTTTTGCCAGCCCCGTTTTTGTTCACGGCTGACTGTGGTGCGTAGTTGATTCTCTTGACCATACAGAGGATCGAAACATGTTTGAATATCTTGTCACCGCACTGGTAGGTGTGGGTGTCGGTTGCGGGGTTGCTTTGGGGATCGTCAAGTGGTTGGCGATCAGCAAGCAGCGGACTGCGTCGGGGGAGGCGGAGCGGATTGTCTCGTTGGCGCGGAGCGAGGCCGACAATATCAAGGAACGTGCCGCGTTGGAGGCCAAGGAGGCTTCGTTGGAAATCCGCGCGCACAGCGAGCGGGAGTTGGCTGCGGCGCGCGAAAAATTGAATCACGATACCGTGAAATTAGAGCAGCAGCAGGCACAGTTGAAGGTGCAGGAGGAGGGGCTGCGGAAACAGACTCGCGGTTTGGAAAACACGCAGCAGCGATTGTCTCAGCAATTGGAAACGGTCAATCGGCACCGCACCCAGTTGGAAGCGACCGCGAAGAAACAGGTCGCCGCGTTGCAGGAGGTCAGCGGGTTGACTCGCGAGGAAGCAGTTGGCCGGCTAATGAGTAACCTGCAACAGGAATTGGAGCAGGAGATTGGGACGTTAGTGGTTCGGCACGAGCGACGGATTCACGACATTGCGGAAACGAAAAGTCGGGAAATCCTGCTGACGGCGATGCAGCGGTACGCCGCCGCGCACACGGCCGATTCCACGACCAGCACGGTTGACATTCCCAACGACGACATGAAGGGCCGGATCATCGGTCGGGAGGGTCGCAATATCCGCGCGTTTGAAAAAGCGACCGGGGTGGATGTGATCATTGATGATACGCCCGGGGTGATCATCGTTAGCGGTTTTGACCCGGTGCGGCGAGAAATAGGGCGTCAGGCGATGGACAAATTGATCG
>SLFV01000223.1 GCA_007124075.1 Roseimaritima sp. | reverse complement strand
TCCTGACGACCTCTGCCGCCACGGGGCACGGGATCGATTACTTGCGGGCGATTGTTCGTCGTGGGCAAACCGTTTTGGCGGGGCAAAGCGGGGTTGGCAAAAGCAGCTTGCTAAACTCGCTTCAGCCACGGCTTGCGCTTCGCGTGGGAGCCGTCAGTAGTGAAAAACAAAAGGGCAAACATACCACCACCGCCGCCCAGTTGATTCCGTTGGAAGAATCTGGGTTTGTCGTTGACACACCCGGCATCCGGCAGTTTCAGTTGTGGGACATCACCGCCAACGAAGTTAGTGGACTGATGCGCGATATGCGCCCGTTTGTTGATGGCTGTCGGTTCCCCGATTGCTTACATGTCAATGAACACGATTGTGCGGTAAAAGACGCCGTCGCCGATGGCAGAATCGATGCCAGGCGTTACGATGCCTACTGCCAAATTATTGACGACTTGGAAACTGGTTAAGATTTGGATCGGCAGGCACAGCGGACCGTGGTTGATCTTGCGTTGATACGGACGTCCAATATCTTCCTGTTATCTTGCCACTGCGAACGAATCGATTAATCGGAACGAAGCCGCCCAACGTGTCGTCCAATTGCGTCAACAGATTCAGCGACATGATCGGTTGTATTATGTTGCAGCCGCGCCGGAAATCAGCGATCTGCAATACGACCGTTTGATCTTGGAGCTGAAGGAATTAGAAGCCAATTTCCCGCAACTGGTCGATCCCGACAGTCCCACGCAACGCATTGGTGACGCGCCGGTGCCGGAACTGCAGCAAGTTCCCCATCGCGTCCCGATGTTGTCGATCGATAACACATATAGTTTGCAGGAGCTGCAGGGTTATTTTGGTCGGATTGAGAAACAACTGGGCGGCGAACCAGTCCGATGGTTGATGGAATACAAAATCGATGGTGTTGCTGCGTCGTTGGTCTACCAAGCCGGTCGCCTGACGCAAGCCTTGACCCGCGGTAATGGCATCGTGGGCGACGACATCACGCACAACATTCGCACGATCAAGGACGTCCCGCTGCAACTGGCGGGAGATCACATTCCGGATTTGCTGGAAATCCGTGGTGAGGTTTACATGGCCAACGCCGACTTAGCCGAACTGAACCTTCGCCAGACAGATGCCGGTTTGCCAGCGTTCAAGAATACACGCAATGTGACTGCCGGTACGATCCGGTTGCTGGACCCGCGAATCGCGGCCAGTCGAAAACTGCGTTTCTTTTGTCATGGCGTCGGTTTTCACGAGGGCCTCCGCGCTACCAGTCACAGCCAATTACTGGAGCAGGTTGCCTGCTGGGGACTGCCCCTGACCCCCAATGTTCGCCAGTTTGATTCGACCAATGCCGCATTGGACGCGGCTAGGTTGCTGGAGGAGGAACTGCCGGTGCTGGATTTCGAGGTGGATGGGATTGTCTTCAAAATCGACGATTTCCAACAGCGGAAACGCCTGGGAGCTACGTCCAAAAGTCCACGCTGGGTTATTGCATACAAACGTGAGCGTTACGAAGCAACCACGGTGCTGCGGCGAATCGAGGTGCAGGTTGGCAAATCGGGAACCGTCACCCCCGTGGCTCACCTGCAACCGGTTGACATTGCCGAAACGACGGTCAGCCGGGCATCGTTGCACAACGCCGATGAAATCGCGCGTCTGGACGTTCGCCAAGGCGACACGGTGGTGGTTGAAAAGGCGGGCAAGATCATCCCCAAGGTCATCCGCGTGGAAAAACACCTGCGACCGCCTGCAGCGGTGCCCTACGTTTTCCCAATCCAGTGCCCGCAATGCGGTGAACGTTTAACCAAGGATCAAGGGGGTGTCTATATTCGTTGTCTTAATCCTCGGTGTGCGGCAAAACTGCGGCAGCGAATCGCTTTTTTTGCGAGTCGCGATGGCATGGACATTGACGGTTTGGGAGACAAGTTGATTGACCAATTGGTCAGCCGTGGACTGGTCCACAATTACCACGACCTATACCACCTGACCACCGACGATCTGATTAACAACCTGGACTTGGTCAAGCAAAAAAAAGCGGATCGTTTGGTTGCCGCGATCCAGCAATCACGAGACCGGGGACTGTCACGCGTGCTGACGGCCATTGCCATCCGCCACGTTGGGCAGCGTGCCGCACAACTGATCACGCGGCACTACCCGACTGTGGCGCAGTTACGGCAAGCGACCGAAGCACAGTTGTCATCCATCCATGAGGTCGGACCGGCAATCGCCCGCAGTGTTCGCCATTACCTAGACAGTCCCCACGGACAGGAGACGCTACAAGGGCTGGCGGATGCGGGGGTCGTGCTGGAAGAAGCGGGCCAATCAAGCAAACCGCAGCTTTTGCAGGGCAAGACCTTTGTCGTGACCGGTGCATTACAGCGTCACACGCGCGATCAGATCGAAGCAAAGATTGAAGAACTAGGGGGGCGAGCCGCCAGCGGTGTCAGTAAGAACACCGACTACCTGATCGCGGGCGCTAGGGCCGGGTCCAAGAAGGCCAAAGCGGAATCACTGGGGATCACGATCCTTGACGAAGATCAGTTTGATCGCCTTTGCCAGCCCTAAATTGGACCCGGGACCACGCCAAAATTCCCTCAGCCCGCGACACCGGAAACGAAACGACGAACCACAGCGATCAGAAAGCCGGATCTCAGAAACTCGGATCCAAGTCTTGAAACAACGGGTCCACGAAATCGGAGCGTCCGGGCCGCGATGCCGCGGGGGCTTCTTTGCCCAGATGCTCGCTCAAGTCCCTGATTTCCGCACTTTTCTGTTGCAGCAACACCGCAAACTTCTCGCTGGTGTTGTAGGCCGGTTCGTTAATCTCCTTCAGCACATTTTCAATCATCTTATTCAGTTGGGTCGCCGTCAGTTGCTGGTCTTCGGGCAGCATGGTTACCAAACCTGCCGTGGTTCGTGGCGGATCCATCGTCCGGGAACCACTAAAACCGAAACGCAAAGCTTCAAGGGTGTGAATCAGGCGGCGGCGCGACGCGAAAACTTCCGGCGTTTGGGCGCCAAACGACGTTCCCGGACCCATGCCCGAATACATCTCGTCTCCCCCGCCTCCGTAGTCGTCCATCATGTATTCGCCGCCATCCATCGTCTCCATCGTCTCCATCGTCTCGGTCATCGACGCATCGTATTCCCCACCATAATCAGCCATTTCTCCCGGCCCCTCGGCCAGCCTGCCGCGGGTCCTGGTGGGAGCGACGTACGGCCCGGTCTGGCCGCTGGCTGCGGGAGGACGTTTCATTGCCGCCAGACGGGAGGCCTCCGAAGCGAAAACATCCGCTACATTGGTCGTCCACTGACGCGCTAATTCGGTTGGCTCCTGAACCTTGATCAAGCTGGAAAACCTGGGGAAACGGCTTTTCGCGTAGGTCGAAATAATGGGCTGCGGATCGCTAGACAATTTCACCAAAGCCTCGGCAATCGATTCGCTGGTTTCCTCCGTGTGCAACATCAGCAGCATGTCAACCGCATATCGCTGCAGAAAAGCATGTCCCTGCGCAGTGCGATACTCGGGCCCGGGTTTGTTAACCAAATCCAACGTCAGGGACAGCAAGGCACTGCGTTGCGGAGCCGGGAGCTGGGACAGGCCATAGACGACATGCCGGTGCAAGCCCATCAGCGCTGCCGCGCGGACGCCATCAGGCACATTTTCGCTGCGATACAGCCGAACCAGCGGAGCTAGCGCTTGCCGTGCAGGCAGCGCGGGCGTGCTGCTCGGGGGCCGTTCGAAAAGCTGTCCCAAAAGCAAAGTTGCGTTGATACGGACACCCGGATGGTAGTTGCCCATCGCCAACCGCTCGCCATTTCGCACCGAAACCGCCAGGATCGCCCGAGAGACTTCGTTGGCCTGGGTCCGTTGGGCACGCGACAAATCTTTCAGGATTTCCTCGTTCATTTCTGGCAACTTGGCAAGTTGTTCGGGTTGCGTCATGCTGGCGAACAAGTAACTGCCGTAGAACGACGCGAATGCTCGCCACTGTGGCCAGTTGGGGCCTGCCTCCCGTTGACCAGGGGCTTCACGCCGTGCCCGTTCCATTGCCCGCATTGCCTCCGCTCCGCTCAATTCCTCAGGGATCGGGTCAACCTGAAAACGTCCGCCCTGTCCCCAAACGTTGGCGGACCAGGCGATCAGCAACAAGAACACCCAACCCGTAAAGGCCCAACCCCAGGTCTGGTTCTTTTCCCGCAGCGAGCATGTAATGCTGGCGGCCCGTGAGGTTGATTGACTGGTAGCGGGCTGGCTGAACTTCATGACACACCACTAGTAGCGCTGGAAAAGGCTTTGGCACAGCAGGCCTCCGGCGACGGCCCCTGAACACAGAACATTCTTCTAAGTATCCACAGATTTACCGTGACGTCAACTTTTTCCCGGTTGGCAGCCCGTGGTCCCTGCGATTGTCAATGGAAAGTTTGCCGGAGATCAACGCGGTGGCAACCAGAATCCAGTCACAACCAGCTTCCTGAAGGGCGGCCACGTCGTTGGCGTCCCGGACACCACCACCCGAGACGATTTCGATTTCCGGCGAACGCTCCCGAATGATTCGGCAGATACCGGTCGTTGCTGGTCCTTGCTGCATCCCGACCGCCGCGATCTCCAGTGGCAGTACCGAACGAATACCAACGCTGAGCAAACAATCCATCAGGTCCAACACGTCCCTGTTATCCGGAAGTCCTTGATCCGGCACTGCTCCGCCTTCGGCAAAACGGACAGCCCCGTGAAACAGATCCAGCCCGACGGTAAGCCGAGGCGTCGTGGCCAGCCACTTTGGTTGCGTGCGGGTTTGTAGCGCTCCGCATGTTTCGGAAGCGACGACCCAACGCAGGTTCTCTGCGGGCAGGCAACGTCGCTTGTCCGCAAGATCTTCCTGGCCACGAATCCCAGCATCGATCCAAATCGGCAAATCCGTTGGCAATGCCTGCCGCAGCAACTCCGTGTGTGGAGCGGCTCCCGAAATGGCATTCAAATCGGCAACGTACAGTCCATCAACGCCTTGTTCGCGGTACTTCTGGATCATTCGCAAAATATTGGGCGAAGCGTCAACCGTTTCGCGATGGGGTTGGTAGCTATCGCGTTTTCCGGCCCGGCCATGGACCGCTTGTCCCGATTTGAGGTCGATCACCCCCAGCAGCTTGGGTTCTCTGGACCGCGTGGGTTCGCTGGCGGGAGAAAGCATGGGGCCCTTAGGTCTCCGGCAGCGTGAAGACCGATTCGACCTTGACGATCGCTTGGTCATCAGGAAACGTGTGCACCGCTTGCACCATCATCGATCGACAGCGAGTCTCGACATGAACGTAGCTGAGCGCACCGAAGGCGACGCGACCGCTGGAGTCGAACCGATGCAGCAACCCGTCAGACGAGCCATTCTGAAAGGCTTGTTGGAAAGCCCAGAACAAATCAACTTGGACGGTTTCCAGTTGAAACTTGGTTCGATAGCGAATGCCGCCATGGCATTGAACGGCCAGATTGTGCATATCCTTCAAAGGTTGTTGCAGCAACTGACGACGTTTCGGCAACGGTTGCGTGGTAGAAGCGGCAACCTCGCAGATCGTTACCCCGCCACCGCGCCACGTGATCACGTGCCCACAATTAGTGATGTCGATCCGAGCATCATAGGCATTGCGTTGAATTCGTTGAGTCTGTTTCTGCTCGTATAGCTCGGGATGTAGCGTGCGACCGAATACCTGGAACGTCAGTTCCGCAATCTTTGGACGGATTGATAACACGCTGATATTCCCCGAATCGTTGAAAGAGGTGTGTTCGAAAAGGAAGCGATCAAGCCAGCCTTGCTGCCAGCCCAAACGATTATAAGTCCAACGGGCGTTTGAGCAGAAGATCGGTTTGCGAAGACTTTTTCATCAGAATATCCGATACCGGCAGAATTCGTCCCTAGAAAACGTTGAGCATTACTGTGATTTTGCGACGAAGCAACGTATCCTATGTACAATGACAAGAAACTGTCGGTCATTCGCGACTTTCAGCCAGCTTAGGGTTTCTCTATGTGCAAGCATTATTTGACGTTCTTGGCGATCTTTGCGGGGGGGTTCTTCGGTTCCTCCTCCGTTTCCGCCCAGTGGTTTGGGGGTGGTTGGGGACAGCCTCCTGCGGCAACGGTTGGTGAAAGCCATGCTCGGGGAATGGCGGACATTATTCGCGCCGAAGCTCAGCGAACGTACCTTAACTCTGCTGCGGCGGGACAAGTTGAGGATGCGCGGACCAAATATTTGAACAATCGGGCCTTGGCGGCTCAGACCTACGTCGCCAATCGACAACTGAGAGACGAATACCGCCAGGAAAGACATGAGGAGTCTCGCCGTCGTTTGATGGCTTATCTGGAAAGTGGCAGGTATCGACCGATCTCCAGCTCGGAACTGTACGAAGACACAGGGCAGGTGACGTGGCCGCCGTTGCTGCAGCACCCGCAATACGAAGACGAACGTCAGCAGATTGAGACGGTTTTGAAAAGACGGGCGATCGATGGAGCCATCAATGGCGAAGACTTTATGTTGACGACGCTGCGGTTGGATGAGTGGCGTCGTAGCTTGGTCGACACGCCGGTCCCGTTTTCCATGACCGATGCCCGCGAATCTGCACAATTCCTGAATCGACTGAAGAATCATTTACGCGACGATTTCAGGTAGTGGACGCCCTCGGACAGGCGTCGGCCGTTTGCGTCGGTTGCCGACCAAGGAGTTCACGGTGACTCAGCCCGGTTGCTTAGCATCAAACATTCACGCGCTCACAATCAAGTCAGTAGAAAATAGGTTTTCAAGTGATGAAACGTCTCCCTTTTCAATGCTGGTTCCCTTTGGTCTGGTTCGTTGCGGCGACGGTTCCGCCGGTCTGTTGGTTGGTTCAAGTCGGCCAGTGCCAGGAGGGTGCTAAAGGGGTGTCACTGACAGTCGATATCGACGGCTTGCTGGAAGCTTTGCAATCGTCGGATCCTGACCAGCGGAAAGCAGCGGCAAAAGCGCTGGGAGCCGCCGGAGATAGCAGCGATCATGTCTTGAAGGCCTTAATGAAAACCGTTGGGGATGACGAACCCAGCAACCGTCTGGTCGCTGTCGAATCATTACGGCGACTGGTGCAGGATTCAACGGAGCTGGTCCCGCTGGCGATGAAATTGTTGGAACAGGAGGACCAACTGCTGGCCAGTCGCGCGGTACAAACCCTGGTGGCTCGCGGCGAAAACGCGATCCCTTTTTTAATCGAAGCATTAAAGAATGAAATGGCGGCTTATTGGGCCTGCCTTGCCATCGAGGAGATGGGGCCGACGGCCGCCGCCGCGTTGCCTCAGGTCAGGGAAGTCCTGCGGGAAACCCAGGACGAAGATGTTCGCATTCAGGGCTTACTTGCTTTAGCTAATATCGGCCCCACTGGCATTGTTGCCCAACCCGAAGTGCTTGCCGCCTTGGCTCCCTCGCAAAGTTCCTCCACGAAAACCGCCGCTGCGTTTGCGGCTGGGTCATTGTCGATGATCGGAACACGTCAGGCGTTGTTGGTCAACAGCCGATCGGATGATCCGATGGTCACGATGATGTCGATTTGGGCACTTGCAAAGCTGTTTCCTGACAACGAACAAGGGCAAATTTTGGCGGTAAACAAAATCTTGGCTGCATTGCAGGATGAATCACCGGCGTTAAGGGTGCTGGCCGCCAAAGCATTACAGCAACTGGAGTCTGATCCGGAAATTGTTGCCCCACGCTTGGCCGCGCTGCTTCGGGAACGTGACCCGGTGGTCTCCTACAACTTGGCCGAAGCGTTCGCCGCGCTTGGGCCTTCTGCGGTTGCCCCTGCAGTCGGTTCGCTTAGCAACCCGGAACTGCGTTCGCTGGCGCTGCGGACGATTGAAATTTTGGGGCCGGCTGCAGTGGAGGCGGTCCCCCGTTTGTTGGCGTTGATGGAGGAAGACGACACGGATCTGCGAGAGCAGGTGCAAATGACCATCGGCAGCATCGGGCCGGAAGCCTCGGCCGCAACGGGGCCGCTGGTGCAATCCCTCGGTGACGACGATATTCGCATCCGAGTCAGTGCGTTGATTGCGTTGGGGAACATTGCGACGGGAGCAACGGCAGCCAAAGATGCATTGATCCGACACGTCCAGCGCGACAAAACCGCCCTGGAATCGGTTGCGGCTGCGTGGGCGTTGTCTCAGCTTGCTGCCGCTGACCAACAGGCCGCAATTGCTGCGGTCCCGGTCCTGGTCTCCGCACTTGATGCAGAGGATGGTGAGATTCGTCGCGAAGCGATCCAGGCCCTTGCGGCTTTTGGTCCGTCGGCACGCCCCGCATTAGAACCGTTGGCTAAAATTGCGGGCAGCGATAAGATAGACGCAGAGGAACGCAAGGCAGCCGTGGCGGCGCTGGAGCAGATTCGTTAAAAAGTCGTTCGTTAAGGAAACGGCTGGTTCACCACCCGAAGCGCGGGCAAGGGATGCTCCATCCCTCGCCCACGCTTCGGGATAGGCTAAGTCCTCGGACCTTTCCGCGAAGACAGCGTCTGCCAGCGTTGCTCTTTCGGAGCAAAATGCGAATTCTTTAGCCAACCTTCCAAAAGCTCCCAGTCGCTTTGGGCTGTGGGGCAACGTTTCCGTTTACCAAATTTCATTTAGACGTTTTCACGTGAGCCGATCCGATGCCGTACGTCACTACCGTTCCTTTGGTCCGCAGTTCTTGGCTGCTTCGCTATGTTGCCCTTTTGATGGGTTTCGTGATCACGCCCACCGCTGGACTGGCGGAAGACTCCGTGGCAACTTCTTTAGCGACCGTCGTGTCGGTTGGACCTGAGGGCCAGCAGTACGGTAAGGTTATCGCGGCGGCAGAGCGATTGCGAGCGATGCCCGCCAGTCAGCTTCCCGTATTGCTGGATGGTTTCGCGGGAATTAATCCACTTGCGGAAAATTGGCTCCGCGGCATTGTGTTCGACATTGTTCGTGCTCGTGGTGAAGCACCCGCTGAAATGCTGCAGCGATATATCGAAGATCAAAATCGCAATCCCATCGGGCGCGGATTGGCGATGGAGTTGCTGCGTCAGCAGGACAGCGAAACTGCCCAGCGAATGATTTCGGACCTGTTGAATGACCCAAGTTTGCGGTTGCGAGAGATGGCCGTCCATCAGGCGATCGAGCGGGCTTCTGCCCTGGCCGAGGATCGACGCGGTGAGGCAATTTCAATTTATAAAACGACGTTGGCTGCGGCGCGAAATCCACGGCAAGTCGCAAAGATTATCGAGGCCCTGAAGCCACTGGGCGAAACGGTCCGTCCTGCCGAAGCGTTTGCGATGATTACCAAGTGGCATGCGGTCGCTCCCTTTGATAATGTCAACGGTGTCGGCTTTGACGCGGTCTATCCACCCGAATCCGAGTACTTGGAAAGCGGGACGGTCGATTTGGAAAATCAGTACCCGGGAAAGCCAGTGGACGGTCAGGCCCAGTCGGTTGCTTGGCAAACGATCCAGTCCGGCGATGATGACGGTGGGATCGACTTAGCGGCTGCCTACGATAAAGAAAAGGGGGCCGTCTGCTACTTGTACGTGGAATTCCATAGTTCCGATCAACAACCCGCCCAAGCACGGCTTGGATGCATCAACGCAAACAAGGTCTGGGTCAATGGGCAGTTGTTGATGTCCAACGAAGTCTACCACGCTGGCAGCATGGTGGATCAATACATTGCGGCAACGACCTTGCAACCCGGAGCCAACCGGATTTTGCTGAAAATCTGTCAGAACGAGCAGACGGAAAGCTGGGCTCAGGATTGGAAGTTCCAGTTCCGCATCACCGATCCAACCGGCAAGGGGCTGACC
>SLFV01000518.1 GCA_007124075.1 Roseimaritima sp. | reverse complement strand
GAATCTCCTCCCAGAAATACTGATTGACTTCTCGTTATATTTCGATATATTAATGTAATGAACAGGAGAATAACCGAGATGCCAAGCAAAGCAGTGGTGGAACGGTCGCAGAAGCCGCGAGGGTCCGTGAATGATTTCGCACCCGCAGCGGAATGCCTGAAATCGCTTGCACACCCCGTTCGCCTCCGACTGGTGCAACTGCTATTGCACGGTCGCTATACCGTGGGTGAATTAGCGGAAGATTGCCAGATTCCCGACAACGTTGCTTCGGAGCATTTGCGATTGCTGCAACGCTGTGGTTTCTTGAATAGCCAACGCGATGGCCGGAAAGTGTTTTACGAAGTAGCGGAACCGCATTTGCAGCAGTTGATGGCTTGTATCGAAGGACGTTTCCTCGGCTAAGAATCGTGTGCGGTTTTGCAACCAGTCGTCTCTGCCAAGGGCGTCGCCTGGACATGTCGTGTAATCTCCAGCTAACGATATTTCGTTGAACTAACTGTATACCGCCAGTCCCCGTTGGGCTGGTCTTTCCCGTTGTTTGTTTTGAAGGAGTGCTAGCCATGCAATTGATCAGCGTACGCGAATTGGCAGAGAAACAGTCTCAGGGTGAAATCGATCTGATTGATGTTCGCACACCGGTGGAGTTCCGGGAGGTGCATGCCATTGGAGCCAAAAACATCCCGCTTGATCGCCTGAAGCCAAAGGATATCGGCGAGCAGCGAAACGGCAGGTCGGCCGAACCGATTTACGTCATTTGTCGCAGTGGTGGACGCTCCAGCCAAGCGGCGCAAAAGTTCATCGATGCCGGCATGGAAAATGTGATTAGCGTCGATGGTGGTACCGCGGCCTGGGAACAAGCCGGGTTGCCGGTACAGCGCGGCAAGAAGGCGATCTCCCTGGAACGCCAGGTGCGAATTGCTGCCGGGTTCCTGGTACTGGTCGGGGCGATCCTGTCGTTTGTCAATCCTTACTTCGTTGGCTTGTCGGCGTTTGTGGGCGCGGGTCTGATGTTTGCTGGCATTACGGATACCTGCGGGATGGCCATGATGCTGGCGAAAATGCCGTGGAACCAGTGCAGCGGACAATCATGTTCGGCATAACGATTCTTCTAGGAGGTTTGGTGGGGCTCGCTTTAGGTCTAACCGGTGGTGGCGGTGGTGTTTTCGCGGTCCCGCTGTTGGTCTATGGTCTCGGAAGAACTCCCCAGGAGGCGGTGGGGCTTTCGCTAGCGTCGGTCGGTCTGGTGGCCCTGATCGGTTTGCTCCCACCCGATACGCGAAAGTTTGTGGAATGGCGCAGCGGGTTTTTGTTCGCAGCGTCTGGGATGGCAGGTGCCCCGCTGGGCGGCGTGATCGCAGGGGCGTTAAACGAAACGGCACTGCTGGCATTGTTTGCGCTCCTGATGCTGGTCATCGCCCAGCGGATGTGGGGCAAGGCGCGTGACCCGCAGGTGGTCACGGGCGTTTGTAACAGCGAGGCGATTCCTCCGCGGGATGGCCCCGCGTGTCAGCGGGACGAGAAAGGGCAACTGCGTTGGAACGCGCGTTGCACACGATTGCTGTTGGTTCTCGGGTTGATGACGGGCGTGCTGTCAGGTCTGTTCGGCATCGGAGGTGGATTTGTGATCGTGCCCGCCTTGGTGCTGTTCAGTGGAATGGCGATGCATCGTGCGGTCGCCACATCCTTGTTGGCGATCGGTTTGATCAGCATCAGCGGTGTGGCCTCGTTCCTAGGCTCAGGGCAAACGCTGCCCCTATCGGTCGCAGCACCCTTCATGACGGGGGCTTTTTTGGGGCTATTTGCCGGACGGCGACTGGGGCAAGTGGTCCAGGGGGCGAAGCTGCAACGATCGTTTGCGGTGGTCATCGTGGCGGTTGCGGTTTTTGTGATCGGTCAGTCGTTGCACCGTTTCGTCTGAAACCAGGGGAAAACAAGCGAATCGTTCGGAAATGAATTAGAAATCGAAGTTTCTCATGCGTCCGCAAAACAATAGTGGGGAGGGAGAAACGCAACGGACAGGGGTAGCCTCTGTTTGCAACTGGCTGTTGGAACAGCAATTTTTCTAATGGGAGAAGCAGAATGTTATTGAAATATTTTTACGACGAGGCACTGGCCCACGCTTCCTATTTGGTTGGCTGCCAGCGGTCGGGCGAAGCGGTTGTGGTTGATCCGGGCCGCGACATCGAGGGCTACATAGAGCGGGCAGCCAATGAGGGGCTGAGGATAACCGCGGTTGCCGAAACGCACATCCACGCCGACTATGTTTCCGGGGCCCGGGAACTGGCCGATCGAATCAATGCAAAACTATACGTTTCCGATGAAGGACCGACTGAGTGGAAGTACGGGTTTCTGAGGCCCTACCCGCATCAACTCCTGCATGACGGAGATCAATTCAAAGTCGGCAATCTGCGATTTGATGTGTTAGCCACCCCAGGGCACACGCCCGAAAGCATTTCCTTTTTGCTGACCGACGTTGGTGGCGGGGCAGACGAACCCATGGGGATTTTTACG
>SLFV01000409.1 GCA_007124075.1 Roseimaritima sp. | reverse complement strand
GTCAGCAATTTTGCCGCTCGCCACGCTGGTCCAGGCGGGGCACGCCCGTGGCCAGGTGATTGTCGATTCAAAGAGTGGAGTCAGCGGTGCAGGGCGGACCCCGAAACTGGCCAACCTTTTTTGCGAGGCGAACGAATCGCTGGCCGCCTACAGCGTTGGCCAGCATCGTCATCAGCCGGAAATGGTGGACGTCGTGGAACGCTATGCGGGGCATGCTCCCGATTTGTTGTTCACTCCCCATTTGACCCCCATGGATCGTGGAATCCTGTCGACAATCTACATTCCGCGCGGGGAGCTTGACGCCGATGGAGTTCAACAACTTTGGCTGCGGCAGTATCGGGACTGCCCATTCATTCAAGTGGTCGATCACCTCCCTGCCACGAAACACGTCACAGGGACGAACCAAGTCCACATGACCGCGATCGATACCGAAAACTTTATCGTCGCGATTTGCGTGCTGGACAACGTCGTCAAAGGGGCCAGCGGTGCCGCGATTCAGAATATGAATTGCATGTTTGGGCTGGACCAAGCGTTGGGGCTGGAGTGACCCACGCATGACTGATCGCGAACCCTACGATTTTGAGCTCGGCCACGAGGATGCAGGACCAAGCGAGCAACGGGCGTCACCCAGGATCAAGAATCATCGGCGGGCTTTGCTGTGGCCGCTGTTGATCGTGCTTCCGGCTTCGCTATGCACGTTCCTCCTGACATCGATCCTCGTCATTGTTGTTGCGGCTTTCTTGCAGACACCGGGGGCTTCGTTTGCAAAGGATATCGAATTTGATGAAATCATTGCCGATCTCCACCATTCGTTTTTGACCTTCGGTCTTAGTGTTGGCTTACCCCAGTTTGCCTTAATCGTCCCCGTCTTGTTGGCCTCGCTGTTGTCACCGCTTGGTTTTCGCCGCCGGATCGGATTGGTTCGCGGACATTGGCCGCTATGGGGCTGGATCGCCGGGGCGATCGCAACACCGCTGCTGGGGATGCTTTCCGGGCTGGTCGTTGGTTTGTTTATGGAAGAGAGTGCCGCGTTGGAAGAAATCGGCGAGATTTTTTCCAGTTTTGGCGCGCAAGGGTATTTGCTTCCATTAGCTTTACTGATTGGTGTCGTGCCCGCGATATGTGAAGAGGTATTGTTTCGCGGTTATCTGCAGACCCGACTGACTACCCGTTTGCCTGCTTGGCTGGGGATTGGTTTGGCGTCGGCTGCGTTTGCGGTTTTTCACTTCGATCCCGTCCACGTTGTGGCCGTATTCCCGCTGGGCGTTTGGATGGGTTGGTTATGCTATCGCAGCGGATCGATATTTCCGGCCATGTTGGCTCATTTTGTCAATAATGTCTCTTCGGTTGTTGCAACCGTGTGGGAATCGGACAATGAAACGACGTTGTTGCAACTTCCTTCGCTACCGACGACCCTGATGGTCTTGTTTGCCGGAAGCCTAGGGATATTGGGCGTCGTGTTCGTCGTTCTCCGCGATACCCAAACCACGGGTGCCGGTGCGATGCCCGCCGACGGTGCTGCGGAGCACGTGGACCATGAATCCTTGCGAGGCTGAGCCAATTTGAGCAATCAGGTTCCCGAATTGCCCCCCCTGCGTGAATTCGCGTCGGCAGCCTGGCAGTCGCGTCCCGTCGGGCAGCGCTGCAAACTGATTGCAGCCGTCCGGCATGTGCTGGCGGACGCTGCTAGCGATTTTATCGCCACTTCGGGCAACGCGCAACGCACATCGCCGGTTGATACGGTTGCGGCGGAACTGATTCCGTTGTGCGATGCGTTACAGTTTCTGGCAAAACAGGGGCCTGGTATATTGCGCACGCGAAACTATGGCCCGTCGGGCCGGCCCATCTGGTTGTGGGGCGTGCGGTCGCAAGTGCAGCGAAGTCCTTGGGGTGTCGTGTTTGTGCTGGGGGCGTGGAATTATCCACTGCTGCTGGGCGGTGTACAAGTCGCGCAGGCCTTGGCAGCAGGGAATGCCGTCCTTTGGAAACCGGCACCGGGCAGTGAACCGGTCTGCGACCAATTTGCTGCCGCGTTGCAAACGGTCGGCTTGCCTACGGGTCTGCTGACGGTGCTGGACAGTTCGGTCGCAACGGCTACGGCGGCCCTGGATGCGGGGGTCGACCTGGTCGTCTTGACTGGCAGCGCGCGGACGGGTCGCGTGGTGTTGGAGCGTGCCGCCCAGCGTTTGACTCCCGCCGTGCTGGAACTCAGCGGCAGCGATGCCGTGATCGTCTCCGCCTCGGCCGACCTGAAACGCGCCGCCCAGGCGGTTCGATTTGGTTTGACGATCAACTCCGGTGCATCCTGCATCGGTCCTCGACGTCTGATTTTGCAGGACACGATTGCCGACATTTTCGTGCGGCTGTTGCGGGAAGAACTCTGCGACAGCCCCGAAGTCGAAATTCATCCTGCCGCTCGCGTTGACGCCGCCAGCCTGCTGGGTGACGCGATAGCACGTGGCGGAGTGTCCTGTTTGGCACCCGTCGACCCCGCGGGTCTGATCAACACGGGCCGGATGCGACCTGTGATCATCGACCACGTTTGTCCAGATTGGCCGATCGCCAATTCCGACCTCTTTGCACCGGTGGCTACGATCCAAAGGTTTGCTGGTTTGAACCAGGCCGCTGACATTTGCAACGCTTGTCGGTATGCTTTAGCGGCTTCGATTTTCGCAGCACCGGGCGAAGCCCGCCAGTTGGCATCTTGTCTCCAAGTAGGCAACGTAACGGTTGGTGATTTGATCGTTCCCACCGCGGATCCACGTTTGCCCTTCGGTGGGCGTCGGAGCAGTGGTTACGGTGTCACGCGTGGCCGTGAGGGATTATTGCAAATGACGACCCCCAAGGTAGTCGCGGTTCGCCGTGGTCGGTTTGCCCCACATCTTCGTGCGGTGGACTCCCGCACGCTGCCCACCTTGCTAGGTGCGCTACAAATATCTCACGCAAAGCGTTTCGGGGGGCGGTTGCGTGGACTTTGGCGAATCATTCGGACGTCCATGGGCTCGGGAAGCTAACCAATCAATTCGGACAGAGGAACAGGGTAGGCAATCATGAAAGACACACTGAACGTCGTCGTTATCGGCAGCGGGCTGGCCGGACTGGGCAGCGCCTGCACGCTGGCAGCTCGCGGGCATCGGGTAACGCTGCTGGAGAAAAACCAATGGGTCGGCGGTAAGGCGGCGCAGTTGGCCGCCGATGGTTTTCGTTTTGACATGGGTCCGACGATTTTGACGTTGCCCAGTGTCTTGCGAAAAATCTTTTCCGAATCCGATCAACCGATCGAAAATTACTTGGAAATGATCCGCCTGGATCCTCAATGGCGATGTTTCTTTGACGCCGATGGCAAGCACGATGCGGCAGTGCTGGATTTGGTGGAAACCGTCTCTCAAATGCGCGCTAATCTGGATGTTTTTACCGGTGAATCAAGATCCGGTGAGGGTTACGCGAAATTCATCAAAATGTCCCAAGGCCTACACGGCGTTTCTGATCGTTTCTTTTTTTGGAAAAGTGTCGGCGGTTTGGCCGACACGATGGACGTCGGCGGTGCCTTTTCCGCTGCGGTGCTGAAAGATGTTTTAAGTCTCCAGATGGGCCGCAGTGTCGCTTCCGTCGTGCGGAAACACGTGCCCGATCATCGGGTGGCGCAGATGATGGATCACTTTACCCAGTACGTGGGTTCGGCCCCCGATCAATCGCCTGCGGTCCTGTGTGGTATCGCGCACATGCAAACCGACGAGGGAATATGGTATCCGCTTGGCGGCACGCGAGCCGTCCCCGAAGCGCTGGCAAGGCTTGCGGTTCATCTGGGCGTTACGATTCAAACCGGTGTCGATGCCACCAAAATCGAAACCGACCAAGCTGCGGTCGTGGCTGTGGTGACCACCGAAGGAAAACGAATCGAATGTGACGCAGTGGTCAGCAATTGTGATGCGGTACGAACGTACCGTGAGCTGCTGGGGGGAAAATGGGGGCAGAAGTTTGCATCCGAGTCAAAGTTTGAACCAGCCTGCAGTGGCGTGGTGCTGTACCTGGGATTGAATCGGCGGTACGAACAGTTACAGCACCATAATTTCGTCTTCAGTCGCGATGCGGAAGAGGAGTTTGACGCGATTTATCGTCAGGGCCAACCTGCGCCCGATCCGACGGCTTATCTGTGTGCGACGGCGATCAGCGAACCGGCCGTTGCGCCCCCCGGGGGCGAGGCCTTGTACGTCCTGGTACACACACCGTTTCTGCGGCCTGGACATGATTGGGGACGCATGTTACCGCAGTACCGCGAGGTGATTTTGGATAAACTGGAACGAACCGCCGGGATGACGGGAATTCGCGAAGCGATTGTCTACGAATCAGCATTGACCCCGCGTGACATTCACGAACGTTACCGCGTCCTCAACGGTGCGATTTATGGGCTGGCCAGCCACGGCAGATTCTTGGGGGCTTTCAAACCTGCCAACCGCCGCAAAGATGTACGCGGTCTGTACCTCGCAGGCGGTGCCGCTCATCCTGGTCCCGGAATGCCGATGGTGATGATGAGCGGTTGGATTGCCGCGGATTCGCTGGATCAGGACGCCCGTCGGGGAAAACTGCAAGCCAGATCACCGCTGACGGTCTAAACGCCGGTTGACCGCCCCTCCCTATTTCGCATCCCCACGCTGTCCCGCATTCAGATCATCGTGCCTACCGAACCCGAAGCTTCCTCGATACCCACCACCTCCCCTTTCTTGTTGAAAGGGTTCCATGGTTTTTTGGGATCGATGTTGCGACGCAACTTTCATGCAATCGCGATTGTCGCCGATTCCCTGGCAGCGCTGCAGATTCCATCATCGCAGCCGATGATTATCTATGCGAACCACCCCTCGTGGTGGGACCCTTTGCTTGCCCAATTTCTTTGTCGGCAGTTGTTTCCGCAGCGTCGTTTTTTTGCCCCCATCGATGCCAAGGCACTGGAGCAATACCGAGTCTTTGCCAGACTGGGGTTTTATGGTGTTCAGCTTGATTCGGCTTCGGGCAGCGCGGCGTTTTTAAGGACCAGTCGCGCGATCATGGCTGCCGAAAATTCATCGATTTGGTTGACTCCCGAAGGCCGGTTTTCCGACCCCCGGGACTTGGATCAGCCCCTTGCCCCAGGACTGGCGCATTTGTGCAGCAAGGCCGATCAGGGGATCATCGTGCCGTTGGCGCTGGAGTACCCCTTCTGGGACGAGCGGTTACCCGAATGCCTGCTTTGCTTCGGCCCACCACTGAACATCGCGGCCCATCGTGGTGAGGACAAACCGGCCTGGTCGGCGCGTTTGGCGCATCGCTTACGCGAAACGCAACGCCGCTTGGCGGAGCACGTCATTGCGCGTGACTGCTCCCCCTTTCAGTTGTTACTACGCGGTCATGGCGGTGCGGGCGGTGGCTATGATTGGATGCGACGCATGCGCGCGTTGCTGACGCGCAGGCCGCTTCCGCCCCAGCATGGGAAACATTTTCAGTGAGCCTAGTACTGCTGTTGTTTTGTCTGTTTTTGGGTTGCATTCCTTTGCTGGTTTATTGGGGCAACGTGCGTCAGTACTTTCCTCCGCCGGAGCCATCGCAAAATCGAGACCCAATACCTCAGATTTCCGTTTTGATCCCGGCACGTAACGAGGCCAACGGAATCGCGGCGTGCGTCCACTGCGTGCTTTCCAGCCAAGCCGTCCAGTTGGAGGTCATCGTGATGGACGACCAGTCCAGCGATGCAACCGGCCAGATTGTCCGACAGCTTTCCAGTAATGATCAACGTGTCCGCTTGATCACAGGGACGGGGCCGCCAACGGGTTGGAACGGAAAACAGTATGCCTGTTCCCAATTGGCACAACAGGCAAGCCATGACTGGATGGTGTTTCTGGATGCAGACGTGCGATTGCAAAGCGATGCGCTGCGACGGATGTGGGGGTACGCGAACAGCCAGCACGTGGATCTGTTAAGCGCGTTTCCGCGGCAGGAGACGGGAACGCTGCTGGAAAAGTTACTGATTCCGATGATGCACGTCATGTTGCTTGGCTTTTTACCACTTGGCAGAATGCGGGCCAGTCGGCAACCGGGATTCGCGGCTGGATGTGGACAGTTTTTTTTAACACGCAAAGACGCTTACCAGCGTGCGGGGACCCACGCTGCGATAAAGGCATCGCGCCACGATGGCATCCAACTGCCGCGGATTTATCGCCAGGCGGAATTAAGTACCGATGTGGTCGATGGGACTCGGCTGGCCGATTGTCGCATGTATCGCAGCGCCAGTGAAGTCATCCGCGGCCTGCTGAAAAATGCGGACGAAGGAATCGCCAACGCTCGGCTGATCGTGCCCTTTAGCGTTCTACTATTCGGCGGTACGGTCCTGCCCTGGTGGTTCTTGTATCAGGCGGCCGCCGATCCGCTCAGTTTCTCCTTCGGGCTGGCCCTGACAGCCGTCATTGTCGGTTGGATACCGCGTCTGGGGAATGCTGTGCGTCTGGATCAATCTCCGCTGGGAGCCGCTCTGCATCCCGTGGCGGTCACGATATTCCTGCTGATCCAGTGGTGGGCGTTTGCGATTCACCTTTGCGGACGCAAGGTCACCTGGCGCGGCCGCCTTTGAGTTCCGCAGGGCAGGAAAGTGGTTCCCGGGCTCGCCGAACAGTCCGTCACTCAATTATTACTGAAACCCATCGGCCTAGCTGGTACGGGGTGTAGGGGATTGGTTGCATACTGGGTGTAACACTTGGGGCACAGTTGAAAGTGCATCTCGGGCGTTTCGTCGATCTCCGGAGGTTGCGACAGGTGCGGTTGCTTTAACTGACTCAGCAGTTCATGGATCTCCAACAAGTGGTCGCGTTCTTCGGCGGTGATCTCCTCGTCCGCCCCCTTCGTGCAAAACTGGATTCGCATTTGATAACACTTCACTTGCTGCACGCTGAACGTGCGTTGGCAGCAATCACACCTAAAGTGCGGCATCGATTTATTTTCCTGAAAAGAAGACTGGCTGCCAAGGTCGGACGGCTGAACCGGGCTACGGTTAGACCGGACTGGCGTCTTGGCAACCACAATAACACTCCCTCGACCTCTCTATCGTACTAACCCCGTGCGGTTGCTCGCAACCAGTTTTCCCTGCAATTTCTGTTGCGTGTTGCCGGAAAAGATCGAGGGCAGAGGCCATGATTGCTGGCAACGGAAGCCCAAAGCGTCAGCGTCCGTTTTTCTCAAGACGGTTAGCGAACCTGCTGGCTGCCCACGGATGTCAGAAAAGTAGATGGACGCTGGGCCAAATCGTTGTTCATCCGGTTGCTAGATCGCTAGAATTGAGGAAAAGTGGTTCCAGGACCGCTGGCAGGAGAGCGCTTTGGCCTGAATGGATTCTTCTGGTTGGTTGATTCCGTTCCGTTCTACTCCGGTATCCGGTAATCGACGGTGAGTGATCGATCGGTCGACCGACTGTTTCATCAAGGGGGGGACGGCATGTCTGCGAGTGCGTTACAAAGTAATGTATTGGTTCTGAACCGCTTTTTCATGGCCACACGCGTAGTCAATGTCCGTCGGGCTTTGACGATTTTGTACCGCAATTGTGCGGAAGTGATCGCGTTGGAAAGCGGGGCTTACGTTAGCTACGATTTCGAATCGTGGTGCGAACTAAGTCAGTTGACGTCGCTGGAGAAGCAACCCGACGAGGAGTATATCCAAGCGGTATCGTTTGAATTGCAGGTTCCGCGGATCGTGCGTTTGACTCGTTTTGATCGCATGCCGCATAACTCGGTTCGTTTCAATCGTAAAAATCTGTTTGCCCGCGACGATCATAAGTGCCAGTACTGCGGACAATCGAAGCCGACAAACCAGTTGAGTTTGGATCATGTGGTTCCGCGTTCGCTGGGAGGCGAGACGAGCTGGGAAAACATCGTTTGCTGCTGCTTGCGGTGCAACAGTCGCAAAGGAGGGCGGACGCCGCAACAAGCCAACATGCAGTTGCTGAAGACTCCCGTGAAACCACAGCACAGTCCGCTGCTGGTGCAGGCGACCGATGACCCGCGATACGAATGCTGGAAAACATTCTTGCCCGCCATGGGGTGACCGCGGCGCTGACATCGGAAAAAAGGGGCACCTGTATCAGCGTCGGGATAATGCTCGGCGGAAGCCGCGGACATTGTCCTGGACCAAAAGTGGCAGTTTACTGGCAAGCAAAGCCCGGCCGTCAAACCACTCGTAGGGCTCGTGCAGTAACGCGTGGCATTCCACCAGCATTGCCCCCTCAGGTTCAATCATTTGGGTCGCTTGAGCATAGCCGACGAAACCGTGATAGGCGACGGCGGCTACGCCAAAACGGTCGGAGCTCTCGTCTTCTGGCCACCAGCGATTGGGATACGTAGGATCGGCGTCAAAACGAGGATCGATTTGAATGACTCCCCGCAGCAGATCGTTGCGCACGACCTGTTCGGTGCCCGCAACCGCAGCCACCTGAACGCGATCAAGCAGCGGAGCGGAAAACTGAAACAATCCGCGCGTGATGCCCTCGGGCTGGACGATCGTAATCTTGCGTTGTGCAAGTTCTTCCGCGTCCAGTGCGGCTCCCTCACCATCGTCGGTCTGGTCCGTAGCTGTCAATCTGCGGAGCAGGTCACGTTCCACTAATTCTGGGATCGATCCGTAGGCAACAAACCACACATCCAGTTGATACCCGATCCGCTGACCTTCGCCGTCGGTAAGGTTGGTGCGTTGGAAAACAAACGGAGAAACGATTGAATCCCTCGTAAATCGCTCCAGTGGATACTTATCCGCTGCCAACCGCAAGGCTTCCTGCTGTTGCTGGTCGGTCATGCCCAGTTGCATCGTGGGAGCCGGAAGGAGAAAGGTCTGTTGATCGATCGTTAACCCTAGCGTGCCGACCTCGTTGGCGGAGTCGGCGCTAAGGTCCAAGACTTGGGGTCGCGGGTCCGCTGAACGAACCCGCCCTCCTGCGGTGACGACAGCGATCAGAAGTATGCAAAGTCGAACCATGGTTGCCCTCAATCCCTTGGATCTCCCACGCGACGAGCGACGCGACAGGAAAGAAAAAGCCAATTATTTCAAAACACAAGCATGTCATGATACACCAAGCACGCCGCAGCACAGCGTTACGCCCACTGATAGTTTCTGGCTATCCGGAGCGTTTGCGCATGAATCGCAACAATTTGGGCTACATCGACGGCATACCCGCCCGCCATTGCAATCGCAACAGGAATATTACGTTGGTGACAGGTTTCTAGAACCAAGCTGTCTCGCTTCCCCAAACCTGAGAGGGTCAGCGCCAGTCGCCCCAGGCGGTCGTGTTGGTACGGATCGGCTCCCGCTAAGTAGATCACCAGATCAAAATACCGACCACCGTCAAATATTCTGCTTAGCCCACCCTCCAACGCCTGCAGATAGGCAGCGTCGCCGGTACCATCGGGCAGGGCGATATCTAAATCGCTGGGGACCTTCCTGGACGGAAAGTTTTTGCCGTTATGAATCGAAAACGTGAAGAAACGCGGATCGTCGGATAGGATGGATGCAGTCCCGTTGCCCTGATGAACATCGCAATCAATCACGCATCCAGACCGCAGAAGGCCCTGGTCAGCCAGGACTCGGAGTGCCACCGCCGCATCGTTGAAAACGCAGTATCCCTCGCCACAATCGGCGAATGCGTGGTGCGTGCCGCCAGCCAAATTAGCCGACACCCCGTCGGTCAACGCGGCTCGACCCGCCGCAATCGTTGCGCCGGTACTGCGACGCGAACGTTCCACCATTTGGGGCGACCAGGGAAAGCCGATCCTGCGGATTTCGGCTGCCGACAGCGTACCACGCTTGACCGCGG
>SLFV01000350.1 GCA_007124075.1 Roseimaritima sp. | reverse complement strand
CGGTCGCGGGTGGGCAGGTCGCCCATGCAATCAGCGCCCGCAGCAATTTTATCCTAATGGACTTCACCCAGCAGCATGTCGCGATGCGGTACCAGATCGACGGGCAATGGGAACCCTTGCCCCTGCTGCCCCGAGACGCGGGGGATGCGATGCTGTATTCGCTGAAACAGATCAGTGGATTGAACCCCGCCGACCGACGGAGCGCTCAGAAAGGGTCCTGCACCACCAAGGTCAAAAAGGCAAAGTACATCATCACCGTCCAAAGCCAGGGGACCAATACCGGTGAGCGGGTGCTGGTCCGAATTGAGCCGGAGAAGACACCTTTCGAGAATCTGACCGACCTCGGGATGCGTGACCGGATGAAGGCCCATTTGAAAGCGGCGTTGGATGATAATGGTCACTTACTTGTCATCAGCGCCCCGCAGGGAATGGGGTTGACCACCACTTGGCAGGTATCGATGGAAGCCGCAGATCGCTTGACACGCGATTTTCAGTCAATCGAACATCAGGAACGCAAAGAGCCTGAAATCATCAACATCGCCAACAACTATTATGGTGGCTCCACAGGGAAGTCTGCCGAAGAACTGGTGAGGTCGATGGTTTTGAAGGAGCCTGATTTATTCGTGCTGCCGGAGATCCCGAATGAAGCCACGTTTCAACTGATCTTGGAGCAAGTCCAATTACATGAAAAGCACGCCTACACCCGGTTGGTTGCTGGCGATGCGATCGAAGCCTTGGTGAGGTTGTTGGCCAAGTATCCCAAGTGCGCAAAAGCGATTTTGCAGACAGTGTCCGTTGTGGTCAACCAGCGTTTGACGCGCCGATTGTGTGATCATTGTCGTCAGGCGTTCCAGCCCAGCCCGCAACTGCTGCAGCAGCTTGGTATTCCCCAGGGACGTGTGGCGGTCCTGTACAACCCCTTTGTGCCCCCACCGATCGAACAGCAGGTGGACGAAAAAGGGAACCCAGCCCCGATAACCCCCTGTCCGGTTTGCCATGGACGCAGTTTCATGGGCCGAATTGGGGTCTTTGAATTGTTGCAGGTCGGTCCCAAGCTGCGCGACGCACTGGCCAAGACCAGGGACCTGAATAAACTCCGCCAGGTTGCTCGCAGCGAAGGGCATCGGAGCTTGCAATCCGAGGCGATTTTGACCGTTGCCCGCGGCCTGACCAGTCTGGATGAAGTCAAACGCGCGTTTGCCAGCAGCGGAAAATAGGGCACATCCGACGGCGTGTGAGCGCCGGTTGCGCCATCACGGGTGATCTGGAAATTCCTACCTTTGACTGCCGACAAGCTATACTCGATCAGGACGAACTGTCTCACAGGCCGCGCTGATCGTTATGACCGCTTCACCTCCCATAACTGCAACTGTCCCCCCTCCCCCGCTGGCTACGAACGTGCCACCGGTGGTGGTGCCGTCGTCTGCTGATTCCCCCGGTCCGGCGCGGGGACACGTCGTGCAGGGACGTTTGCTGGATCGGTATGAGGTTCGGTTGCCGGCGTGGTTGATCAGCCTGATCCTTCACCTGATCGTGCTGCTGACGCTGGCCATGCTGACAGTCCCCGCACGCCCCTCGTTCCATCAGGTCTTGTGGCTGCGGACCGACCATCACGACCAGGTAACGATCCAGCCAATCGTTCGTTTGGAAATGACCGATCCGTTTCTCTTGGACAATGCCGAAGCTCGTGAGGCACCTATCGAATCACCGTTGACGTTTCCTAACCGGATTACCGTCCGCTCCCCACTGGAGTCTGCCGAATCCGACTCCTCAGCGCTCGATCGGTCGGTCCAGCAAATGCTCCACAACGCCGAAGCCGCTGCAAGCTCCAGCCAACCGATGATCAGCGGTGGTGGGCTGCAGGGGCGATCGGCTGAAGGTCGACAACACTGGGGGGCAGTATACGGCGCGACCCCCGCAAGTGAAGCTGCGGTTGAATTGGCTCTGCAGTGGTTGGCGGATCATCAGCGTCGTGACGGAAGCTGGAGTTTTTCGTTAAACGGCCCACCTTGCAATGGCCGGTGCCAGGACCATCGGCATAACCCGGAACAGTTACCCGCGCCCCCCACCGCTGCCACCGGTTTGGCGCTGCTTGCGTTTCTGGGGGCTGGCTACACCCATGAAAGCGGCCGTTACGCGGAGCATGTCGATCGCGGACTGTATTACCTACGAGGCCAAATGCGAGAGGTGGAGATTGGGGCGGATTTGCAAATGGGCAGCATGTACGGCCACGGGATTGCAACCCTGGCAGTCGCCGAAGCAGCCGCGATGACCGGGGACCAAGAACTGCGGGGGATGACGGAGGAGTTGACGCGTTTTGTTCTGGCCGCACGACACGAGGACGGCAGTTGGGGTTATACCCCAGGAACCCCTGGGGACATCACGTTGACGGCTTGGCAGATTATGGCACTGCGGGGAGCCCACCGGCTGAAGATCCAATTACCCAGCGATGTTTTCGAACGAACAAAACAATATGTCGACGGGCTGTCACCCGATCAGGGTTTGCATTTCGGATATCGTAAACCAGAGGTTTCCAAGACGCCGACCGCGATCGGGCTCACGTTGCAGTTGTATTTGGGGCGTCCGCCCCACAACCCAGCCCATCAAGCAGGATTGCGGCAACTGTCGCAGTGGGGCGCGTTGCCCAACAATGTCTACCACAACTATTACGCCACCTTGGCATTGCATCATTCGCGTTCCGACCAGTGGCAGCAATGGCATCCACCCTTGCGAGACTACCTGATTAGGACCCAAGAAAAGCGTGGCCATCAGGCCGGTAGCTGGCATTTCCGAGACCACTACGGCGACGTCGGAGGGCGTTTGTACACCACCGCCATGGCAGCAATGATCCTGGAGGTTTATTACCGCTATCTACCGCTGTACGACCAAGCAGAATTTCCTCTGTAATCGGCCCGATATCTGGCATCGGCCCGCCATGCCGGCACGGGGGTTGCCGCAGGCGGCTAACGCTTGCGATCGCGGGAGAGATGTTACGTTTCGGGTCTGGGAGTTCCCAGCAATTCGTCGATCGCGGAAATGATTCGCCCTCTGAATTGATTCAACGAGGTATCCCCGAGCAAATGTGATTTTTCGTTGCGAATAATCGCAGCCGCTAGCGTGCGGTTCTGCTGCCAGTCGCTGATTGTAAATCCACGGATGTCGACGTAGGCTTGCTGCAGATTGTTTGATAGTTTTGGGACCAAGTAAACGCCATCATCACTACGGACCACATGATAATGCATCGCCCCCCACAACAATCCCGCCCCGCAGATCATGCCAAAGATAAACGTACTGACGCGGCCCATTGAATTTCCTTTCGCGCATTTTCCCTGCACCTGGAAGTGCATTTGCTCTATCTTCGCGTGCTTCCCCACCGCTGCCAAGGACCTGCAATGCTCTGGCGTCTGATCCTGATCTTCACCGTGGTGCCGCTTACAGAACTGTATTTGTTATTCCGTGTCGCGAAAGCAACCAGCTTTAGCGCGACGCTCTTGTTGGTGGTCAGCACGGGATTCCTAGGCTCTTTGTTGGCGCGGTCGCAAGGCATTGCGGCGTGGCGTCGCTTCCAGGCAGCGATTGCCGCCAGCCGTATGCCCAGCGTGGAGATTCAGGAGGGTTTGATGATCGCCTTCGCAGCAGCTTTATTATTGACCCCGGGACTGCTGACGGACACTTTGGGATTTTCGTTACTGATTCCGAAATCCCGTTCAATGATCCGACGCTTCCTTGCGTGGCGATACCGAGATCATTTTGCATGGGATGTTCGCGTCCACCGCGGATCATTCCCCTCCTCGTTCGCGGACGATTCAAATGTGGTCGATGCCTCGGGTGTACGGAACGCTGGAGGCAACGAAACGAAGCCGGATGAGCGGCGTCTTCCCTAACGGCCCACTATTCCTTCCGAGCCACCAGCAATCCCAAATTGAGGTGACTGGCGGGCAGATAGGAAAACTGGGGTCGTTTGAACCCGACCTCTAGCAATTGCTGCTCGGTTTGCTGGAAGCTGCGAACTTCGCCTGCCGGTGTCGATAGCTCTAAACGCAGGGCTTCGATCGCTTCACCCAATCGGGGAGCGGATGGGGTCTGGAAAAGATCAATCACCACGATCTCGCCACCCTTGTCCAAAGCCGACCAAATTCGCCGCAGCCATTGCAATGCTGTCGTCAACGATTCGGTATGCAACCGCTGCGGGAGGATGGCTAAGTCGAAGCTTGCGTCGGGTAACTCGACACCGGCGGGGTCGCCTTGGATCGTGGAAAATCGCGAACCCAGTTCAATCGCGGCTGCGGTTTCGTTGGCAACCCCCAGCACGGTTGCATGATCCACAGCCGTTACTGTCGCTTGCTGATCCCGATAGGCCATCGCGCAACTCCAAACCGCCGCACCGCAACCCCAGTCCAGTATCCGGCATCCCTGTCGCTCGCCACCGATACCCAGCATCTCGGCGGCCTCCATCGCGGCTCGCGTGTGGATCCACTGTGTGGCCGCAAGCGATTGGTGATAGGCGCGCAGGTCGGGCAGTGTTTCCTCACGCAAAGCCAACTGCAAGCGTCCCCACAAGTGATCGCCCAAGTCTGCGTCGTACTGCGTCAGCAGGCGGGTGACCTGGGCCAGAGCATAATCATCGCCATACTGTTCAATTACACCAGTCGCGCACAGCGCGTCGAGCAACAACCGCAGCATGGTGGGCCGGACCTCCAGTGCTTCGGTTAGCTGCGCCGCGGTCCGTTGCCCCGCTGCCAAGGCCTGAAACAGACCACAATCTCTAGCCAAGCGGATCAGATGGCTCGCTGCGTTGATTTGCAACAATTGTTGATATTGCTGAATACTACGGTCTTGCGCGGTCATACGTTTCGTGGACAGTTAGGTTTTTTCTGCACGTCAAGCAATCGATAGGATTCGCGACGCTGCGGAGCTGACAAATTGGCTTCATCAGCCGAACTGCTTCCCCAGGGCATCGGCAATCTTACGGCAACGCAACATCGTATCGCTGAATTCTTCCAAGTTTAGTGATTGGTAACCATCACTCATCGCGTTTTCCGGGTCAGGATGTACTTCCATGATCAGGCCATCCGCGCCCGCAGCAACCGAAGCGACTGCCATGTCGGGGACCATGTAGGTATGACCTGTCCCATGACTAGGATCGATGATCACCGGCAGATGTGTCGCACGATGCAGGTAGGGGACGCTAGCCAGTGGTAGGGTAAACCGGGTGTGGGCTTCGAAGGTTCGAATCCCACGTTCACATAACATAACCTGAGCATTGCCTTCATTGAGGATATACTCTGCCGCCAGTAAAAATTCGTCCATCGTAGCGGAGGGCCCACGTTTCAAAAGCACGGGCTGTTCGACTTTTCCAACCGCTTCGAGCAATCGATAATTTTGCATATTGCGTGCCCCAATCTGCAGCACGTCGGCATACTTGGCGACCAATTCTACGTCCTCGGTGCTGATGATTTCCGTAACAATGGCCAGCCCCGTTTCCTGCCTTGCCTCGGCCAACAATTTGAGACCAGCCTCCTTCAGCCCTTGGAAACTGTAGGGACTGGTGCGCGGTTTGAATGCTCCACCGCGGAGTGCCGTCGCACCCATAGATTTGACCGCGCGGGCGATGGTCATTAACTGCTCTTCCGTTTCCACGCTACAGGGCCCCGCGATGACTCCGCAGACGCCGCAACCGGCGCGAAAGCTCTGTGTCTGGACCTGTGTTGACTCCTGCCGAAGCTCGCGGCTGGCCAATTTGTAAGGCGCAAGAATCGGCATGACCGCAGCCACCCCTGGGCCACGAGCTAGCGAATCCATCAAATCGGATCGCTCTTTCCCAACGGCTGCGATAACCGTCCGTTCAGCACCTTGAATAACATTGGGTTTTAGACCGAACTGGCGGATGCGCTCCACCATGTGGCTGATTTGCTCTTCGGTCACCTCGGGTTCCATAACAACGATCATTGGGCTTGAGTTCCAGTGAGTAAAAAAAAAGCCCCAAAAGCTGTTTGACTCTTTTGGGGCTGGTCAGATCTTCGATGAAAAATTTGAAACGTCAACATTTCAAAGGCGTACAAACATCACCAACCCCTCGAACGTTCGAGGGTATCGTAAAGTAGGCTGTTGGACAAAGCACAACGTTTTGCATGGTTGCTGGTGTTGTTCGTACTGGTGTTTGGCAGGCCGGCTGCACAACCTCTGGCATCTGGTTCATTATGTTTGGTGAGGCCTGGCCATGCAAGCCCGCAGGTAACACGTTTGGGCACTTGTCGTTTTCCGACATTCTCGCTCAGTGGGCGGCTACTCCAGTCCCTCAAGACCTGGAGGTGGAATTTGCTGACCGCCCAGAACCCCCAGGCGACGCTTGGGCAGGAAGCGTGGTTCAAATCCGAACGCGATTCCAACGTTGTCCCGCCCGCGGTCGACGTTCAAACCTAGACGCCAAATTCCCGATTCGCCAATCCGCAATATTCCCAAGCTCTGACCAATGCTACCCGCGTCACCAAGGTCAAACGTCGCTCCGCCATGCATAATCCATTTTTCGTTCAACCGATAATCAATGGCGGTTCGCAGGACGCTACTGCTGATGGGGCCTTCGATACTTAAGAAGCCAACGTAGACGTCTCCCAGTCCCGGACGACTGGTCATGACCCCGGCGCTAAAGCTGCGCAACCCGCCGCTAAAGAAGTCAAAGTATCCGTCGGACAGCAACGTGACGCGATCGCCAACGTGATACCGAAAATCATATCGGGCGGGCCCGAGGGTTTCCCCAAAGTTGTCTCGCTCGTCCTTGGGGAACAACAAGACATCAAAATCCAGCAGCGCCAAGTCTGCGATCCGCTCGCGACCCGGCAGCCCACGTTTGGTTTGCCAGCGTTGCGTCAACCCTACGCGTCCTAGCATCAGGTCATCCGCAACGGGCATGCTGGGACTGGTGACATACCGCTGGATGCCCTGTCGGAATGCATAATTACGAGGATCATATTGCAAGGGCAGGGGCGGACCCCCGAAGTTATCAAAAATTAGGCGGCGTCGAAACTGTTCCTGCGCGTTATCCTCCAGTGACTCATAGAGCGGAATTTCGTCCATGTTCATCGTGCTGTCAGCGTAGAAAAATTCCCCACGCCATTCCATTTTGTGCGCCAGCGAGCGGATATTCAGTAAGTTGCTTTGCACTGTCGGAAACTGTTGCCACATCGGTAATGTCGCGCGGACGCCAGCTTGCCCCAGTAAACGCGTGCGATCATCACCGTTGACATCTTGCCCAAAGTGAGCGACTTCGCCGGAAAGGTAGGGAACCACCTTCACCGGTCCGGCCAGCACCGGTGCTGCAACCTCCTGCCGGCTTGCCGCAATAACCCCACGCGCTTCAACCTCGCCAGGCAGGGGAGTAAAGACGGCCGCCTCCACAGGACTCAGTGGTACCGATGCAGTTTTCAGTTGCGAGTACCCAACCTGGTTCCGCATCGACCAAGTAAGATGATCATGAAAGATAGATAACCCCAGACCGTGATGGTCCAGTCGCGGCAATTGATTGGTTTCGGTGAAAAAATCATTGACTCGGACCTGGGCATGAACATCCAACAGATGGCTGCCCGCATACTTTCGCAACCGGATCGCGGTGTCTTGGTCTTTCTGGCTATCCCATTCCTGTTCCATGTACTGCTCCAGGAAATTCCGATCGCTCAAAAAACCGACTTCGGCAATGAACTCCCAATCATTGGGCATGTAATGCCGATGCTGCAGGAAAGCGCGGCCTCGATATTGACGCTCCGGTGGTAAATCACGACGACCAACCCCCAAGGAATCCAGCCCCTGATCGTAGATCCCCCAAACATCCATGCGACCCTGGACAGGCCCGGCAATCCCAAATAACGATGACACGGTGTAGTCTAAATTTGTCCCTAATGCGGGGCCACGATTGCTGAGGTAGTCCACGGACAGGTTCCAGTCGACCCCCGGCGGTGGGCGTTGGACTCCCAGAAGCTGAAAAAGGTCGAAATCCAAGAACACTTGGTTCCCGAAAATGCGGTCCGATTTCACCGCAATACCGCTGACGTAGTAATTTGATTTTTGTAGATCGGTGGAAAACACGGGCCAGTAAAAGACCGGCAGTCCGGCGGCGTAAACAAAGTTGTTGCGGCCGCTGACTTGATTGCGCCGCTGGACCACCCCCAAACCTGAGGCGGGATCGACGGCCAAGTCATTTCGCGTGCTGAGGCTCAATTGTTGGCTTTGCAGCCAGTACCTGGGCACGCCCATGCGACTGGTCGTTACGGCGGCGTCGAAGGCAACAAATTCACCCTGAGCAACTTGCTGCAGGACTTCGGCCTTTAAGCGCACGACGCCTTCGTATTCGGGAATGGTTGTCAACACCTCGGCCTTCAGAACCATCCCATACTGCCGGGCGACGTTATAGTACATTCGATCGGCATAGATAATGCGATCCCCCTGCCGAAACACCACATCGCCTTCGAGGTAGATTTCTCCGTCTCCAGAGCCTGCTGAATTTTCGCCACTCAGCATACTGCTTAGGTTTGGCATCCAGCCGACGATCTGATCGGCCGACAGCGAAACCGCGCCCAATTCAAACATTTGGTCACGCAACTCCAGTTCCGCGTCTCGTACGACCACACTGACGCCTCCCCTGGCAACGACCACCGATTCGCTGGGCGTTCCCCCGACACCTAGCTGTTGACGGATACTGATTTGCGGCGGTTGCGATACGTTTCGTGGCAGCACCTCGACCGCCTGGGCCCCTTGGCCAACCAAGAAACGCAGTCGATTGTCGTCCGCCAGAGACGCAGCGCCGCTGTCAACGCTTTGGGCCTGCGCGATCGGAGCCGATGCGGGCGACAACGCCTGTTCAAAACTGGCATTCACCACCATCGAAGGGGGCAGTTGAAGCATCGACAGCGGGCTGTTTGGGGATCGCTGCGAATGTTCGGGTTCGTCACCCCTGGAAAGTCGATCAGCCAGGTCGGGACGCCGGGGAGGAGCCCCGCGGTAGTCGCTGGCGTTAATTCCCGGCCGTTTTTCGAGAATGAAATCTCCTCGCCAAAATTCACGACGCTGCCCGTCGACGCGAACCGCCCCCTCGCTTAGCACCTGGACATCAAACGACTCGCGATTTCGCTGGACTTGGAGGAGAAGGCGTTGCGAGTGAATCTGCATCGCGTCGACTTCGACCGCGCATTGCCCCTCCAGTAAGTACAGATCGCTCTCGGCTTCGCGCCACCTCCAGACCGTGCGGCCTGTAACCTTCATCGTCACTGCACTCGCATGACGTACCGCCAATGGTTCGGTCCCCTGACATGGCAGCATCAGAAAACCGATCATTAAAAACGTTGCTAGAAATCCGCAAGTGAACCGTGCGCCGTAATTTTGGCCACGCGATGAAGATTCTTGTGAATAGTCAACCATGAAGTGCAAAGAAGCACTGCCTATTCCCCCTGCCACGCTGGAGCGGGCGGTGGGCGACGGGCGGACAGGCGCGGCGGGCCACCGCGATCGCCACGTTTTGCGCGTACCGGAAGCCACCAGCCACCGGGCCAGCAACAACGCAGCGATGGCAGTTTGGCGATGACTAACTGGTTTGGAACCCAATGGTTTGCGCTTCCTTGCTCACCAAGCAATATCCAAATTCTAAAAGCCCACAAGGCATGGGCTCGCGT
The DNA here is from genome assembly GCA_007124075.1 of Roseimaritima sp. GTDB lineage: Bacteria > Planctomycetota > Planctomycetia > Pirellulales > Pirellulaceae > Roseimaritima. Next base: position 166 of record SLFV01000350.1, on the reverse strand, counting down.
CTTGTCAATCCAGATCTCAGGCCCGCATGCATGGCTAGCTTCTCATCAATGCCAGCATCTGCGCAGACCAACACGGGCGGCGAAGTATACGGATCCACAAGCGATGGCTACAAGCGTAAAACGCGTCCAAATCTTGATAATTTGCTGGCAAGTTACGACAGCGATG
>SLFV01000435.1 GCA_007124075.1 Roseimaritima sp. | reverse complement strand
GTCAATGCGTCAATGCATGATACCTACCGCCAGGCAGGGGGCCATTGCGCAGCCCGGCCCCCGAGTTCCCCTTTGCGGCGGCGCAAGGCAGCTTACCTTCCCCCGGCTAGCGGATCACTGCGCATCTGGGCTGGGCCAGTCCAAATGCCGATGCAGAAACCGAAACGTTCCTTCACCATTGATGGTGTGTGGCCCCGCAAACCATTCGATCTCGGTACGCTCACCGATTCCCAGTTTGGCAGCGTACAAACGCCGGACCTTCGCATATTCGAAAGCCACCCATTCATCCTTTGCAACACCATCAAAATGCCCACGCTCCACCATAAACGGGCGCGGACAAATCAGCGCGGCCATCTCCGCATAATTAAAAGTGCTGCCCAGATCCCATTCAAAAATCTCGTACTCTCCCGTCCCGATGTAGCTGAACGAATCGCGGCTGCTGGCATTCTTGAGCACCCATTCGTTGAAATCTGCCGAACAGATGGACAAGCAGTAATCCGTGACCAAAGGCGGAATTCGCATCGCGGCTTTGCCACCGTAACTAAGCCCGTAAAATGCGATTCGGTCGCCGTCGACGAACGGCTGGGATTTCAGCCAATCGACAAGCTGCTGATGCTGGGGCACGATCACGGAAAATAATGACTTTCCAAGAGGCTGTAGTTTTCGCTGCAAGGTCCGGAAACGATCTGCAAAAATATAAGGATTTTGTGGGCAAAAAATAATGAAACCACGTTCACATAACTTTGCAGCGAAATCGTGGTACGCGCGATGATTGCCTAAAAACACGTCGGTCGGACGCCCCTCCAGACCGTGCTGACACACCACTACCGGTCGCTGCTCCCCGGCTGTTACATCCTTGGGAAGCAACAGGACGCCGTAGGCAAAGACATCCGGAAATACGTCCAGCACCACTTCGTGCCCGGTCCAGCTTTCCGTCTCCCACGAGCGCCGTGATCGCGCGTTAAAAGGTGACAACGGCTGGTCAAACTGACCAATCACCTCGTCACGAAAGATCTCTCGGTAATGTTCCAGCGATTTTTCGTAGGCGTCCAGCGAACCAAGGTCTAGCTGCGACATGAATTGCTGTCGCACAAACGAACTTTCCCGTAGCAACGCTTGATTGTGTCGATCAATCTCCTTAACCCTTTGTCGCTCCTGCCGCGCCCTCCACGCTGCAAGGTCCTCTGTCGTACGCACGCTTGGCAACTGCGGTCGTGCCGGAGCGATGTCCCCCACATCGCACCCAAACAAGCGATCGCAAATATCCGCAGTTGGATTTTGCGGTGATTCCAATAACCAGGCCCCCTGCGGACCTCGCTCCCGTGCCCGTGTCGCTAGCCGCTGCACGTCTTGGCGGTCGGGGTTAATGATCTCCGCAGGTGCCCCACCGCGCCCCGGCAGGCGGACGCTGGGAACGGGTGCCGTATGAATGATCAGCGAGCGGGGGGCCACCAGCAACGCCAGCTCCACAGCACCGAAGTATCGTAACATGCCAAAAAAATTTCTGTCGATTGGTTCCGCCCAACACTTCTCACGTGGACCCCAAAAACCACTAACACAGGTTACCTGAATCCGCGGGTCTAACGCCGCAGCCAACAAAGCCAACAGCCCCCCCTCGCCGTATCCATAGATCCCTACGGGGCGGTCCGGATGTGTGTGCACAAACCAGTCGACCATCGCCAAGGTCGTTTGCACTTCAAAACCCGCCAGTGTGCGTCCGAGTTCAAAAGCGGCACGATGCAAGTATTCACGATGCGTCAGCTCCGCTCCCGCTAGACGTTTTTCCATCTCACGGCTAACCAATGCAGGAACGACCACGCGACAGCCAGCCTGGGCAAGTTGGCAAGCAATCTGAGGCGGAGCTGGCAGACCCGGCGTCAGCCCGCACACTAGTTCGGGCGACTGATCGGCATCGGGCAGCACTACGACGCTGGCAACGATATCGCCTGTTGGCAGTAGCAATAAACCGTCTCCCCATAGCGACGGCAAGTCCTCAAGCTGTGGCGACGGATCCCCGAGAACAGGCCAACGAATCGCCTGCACGGTGAACGTAGGACACTGAGCTAAAAGCGATTCACCATCGCCCCAAGAGATTATTTCCGGCACCTGGAACGTCAGACGCTGATCGCGCGCCCCGACCATCTGGGCTAGTTTGTTTCGAAGCGGAATCAACGAATCACTAAACCTCTGCGGGCTCCCGCGGTCGACTGCGGCGTCGAATCGTTTTGCTCGGTCACCTCCGTTGATCGCTATTTGTTGCAGCGCAAACCGATCAATTCCAGCGACCATTTCCGAAGCCAGATCTACGTCCCCGGTCAGCGGCAGTGTATCTATCGGCCCGCTAATTGACAGACCAACAGACTTGTTCGAGGGGCCGGCTACCTGTGCCATCGTGTTAATGCACGGCAGCCAGACCCCAAGCAGACCTGCCAACGATAACAACGTTGCGACGTGGCTCGACAAGAACCGACCAAGGTTTACCATCTGTTTAAGCTCCCAAGCTGAGACGCATTAGCGGG
>SLFV01000438.1 GCA_007124075.1 Roseimaritima sp. | reverse complement strand
TTTGCTGATGTGTTGTTTGATGAATGGTTGCCGGTCCAGGTACCGGAAATTCCGAAGCGAAATGCGATCTTGGACGAACTTCACGATTTTGTCATCAGCATCCGCTCGGGAACGCAGCCCACGGTCGGCGGCGAGGCCGGGTCGCGCGCGGTTGAGATCGCGGAAGCTATCCTGGCGGCAATCGACACGCGTTGCTGGACAAGGGAATCAGCCCTTGCGCAGCGAGGTCCGTTGGCGATGCCGCCAGAAGACATTACCGCCGCCTCGCGTCGCCAGCATCAGCAACGTCCTGCCGCTTAGCCAGGCCTCTCAAACGGACCGCCATATTCTCAGCAGTCCGCAGGACGCCAGACAACCGTGTGTTGGACGCCTCACTGCGGAGCGGTCCATCCCGATGCAGTGCGTTTCTGCTCCGCTAGCCACTGGCATGCGGGCTCCGGCAAGCTCTCGTGCCCACCTTCGAAAATGGTAACCCGAACCGGCCCGGCATGCTGGCGCAAGTGAATCGCTCGCGGGTATTTAGCTTGCGAGTCGTCCCGCGTCGAAGGCTCCGTTTCTGATTCAGCGATCCCCAGAGCATTCACCGGTTTTCGCGGAGGTAGTTCACGTTCCTGCAGCATCCGCATTGTGTCCGGGTCAACGCCCGCAACACCGTGCTGCCGAGCCAACGCATTGAATGCGGCTAACGTATGCCAGATCGGCACCGAGCCTTGTTTTCCGTCCCAGATGCCTGCGGCAAGGTCGATGGGTAGGTCGCCAGTATCAGCAAGCTGATACAGTGGCGAGCGTTCTTGGTAATCCGCATCGACTTGCGGGCTACTTCCCGGCACTCCTTGCAGAGACGCCACAATCATCGCCGCGTACTTGTCCTGAGGACTAACCCCAACACGAAAACGATACCACTGTGCGAGGTCACTGATTCCAACCCAAGCCGACACGGCGGAAAATCGATCGGGATGGTGGCCTGCCATCAGCATTGCCATGTGGCCGCCGCCGGAGGCACCAGCCAAGTAGATGCGTTGGTCATCGACAAGCCACCGATCGCGTGCCCAAGCGATCGCATCAAGCACATCCTGCCGCGCCAATGCGGAACCACACGCCTCGGGTCGTTGGTTGGGTCCGCGGAAATCCGGTTGTATGTAGATCCAGTCTCTCTGAACTGCCTGTTGAAACCAGCCAAGATTAACTTGCTTGTAATTCCCGCTCCAGGAATGGAGGTAAACCAGCAGCGGGGTTGGTGAGGCTGGCTTGGCATCCGCACGCTCCGCAGCAGATAACGCCGCGTCCGATTGCTCCTCCAGCTTTGGCGGAATCCAAAGCTTCACCCGTTGGGTTTGACCGTCCAAGCTGCTGTTGATTTTCACGGTCGCTACCGATTGCCACACAGAGTCATCGGGAGTCTCTGCATTGCCGGTCGCGACTTGAAATCCAAACGAAAGCGATAAAATCACCGTCAAAACCGGGGACCTTCTCGTGCGAAGTAAGCGTATCATTCAAGCTCCTTGGCGATCGGAAACTGTCCACAACGAACGGCCGTGGCCCAGGTTTGGGAAATCAATTCGAAGACGGTTCCCCGTAGTGGGACTCGCCAGAATTCCCCGAACGACCGGAATTCGGGGGAATCCCACTACCCTAAAACGAAGATGCAACAGATTGCGGTACCGCTCCTAATCTTGCCGTACCGCTTCGATCGCGTTTAAACGGGGACTGCCACTGGAGACTGCGAATTCTACTTGAACGCTGCCTGCGACTTGCAGATCGGGAAACTCAATCACCAACGGTTCCAGCGGGTCCGACGGGCTGGACTTCGGCAGCACAACCTTTTGTACCTGCGAGTCAGCGCTCGTACGGACGGTAAGAACAAATTCATCGTCGGTGTCGCCAGAAGCGTCAAGGGTTGCAAAATGGAATTGCAAATGGTACCGACCCACATCGCTGGAATCGTTGGTCAAAGGCAGTTCCAGGCTTTGCAGGTTTTCCACCCAGGAATGATAGATCCAGTCGGTTTCCGCAGCGATCGCCGGCACCGCTAACGGGCTGACGTTGCCGTATCCTTGCGCAGCAACGCCTCCGCTGGCTAACGTGGACGAACGTCTGAGGTTGGGCAACGATTGATCGGGGAGAAACTGAACCTTCAAGTCAAAGTCCAGTTCTAGCGAGGTTTTCTTGTAGGGAACATACCGCGGATAGGCCAACCAGATGTTGCCCAAGGCATCCTTGCGGTCTCCCGGAGCGCCAAAATTGACGGCCAAGCGTTTGACGGGCAACTGCTCGCCCACCGCGCTAAAGACGGTCCAGGGTCGCCGTGCAGGACGCGGTTCCAGTACGATCGTCGAGGCCAGGGAGAACTGACAGACGCATCCGGCTGCCGCTTCCGGGATCATCACGAGACCATTGGCAGCGATTGCGTTAATCCAACATCCCAAACGATGGCCCGAGAAATGTCGGATCCCGTCATCTTGATTCAAATCCGCAAACGCTGTGAATCCCGACCGAAACAGCAGCATGCCCGAATCGCAGCCT
>SLFV01000323.1 GCA_007124075.1 Roseimaritima sp. | reverse complement strand
CACCACCGCGACCTCCTCGTCTGCTTGTTCGACCTGAGCGCGCGCGCCCAGCGTTACCGTCAGTTGCAATTCCTCATCACCGCGCAGGATCGTCATCTCCAGTTCGTCTCCCGGATTTCGCCTCGCGACCGCTGCCATCACAGCATCGCTGCCACGAATCGCTTGCCCATCGATCACCCGCAATTCATCCCCTAGTTGCAACCCCGCCTGCTCGGCTGGCGATTCACGCGTGATGCTGGTGATTTGAACCGCCGACCCATCCTGCGAAAGCCCCACACCTAACATTGGTTTGGGCAAACCACCCGACCCTCCCTCAGAGGTAAACTGCAGGATTTTGGCAATCAGGCTGCGTTCGACTGCGACAACCGACCCTTCCTGACCGAACGCAGGTCGCTTTGCCTTGACAATTCCCACAACCTGCCCGTCCGCATTCAAAATGGGGGCACCAGCGGTTGCTGGCCTCACGGCAACATCCAGTTGAAACGTGTCACTTAACAAGTCCACGTCGAATTGTGGCGCGGTCGCAACACGCCCGCCGGCAAGAGCTGGATTGCCAGCCGACCAAAAATACAGCACATCGATCTTGCTAGCCCATGCGGGCGAGGCTTCGGCAAGCTGAAGGGCTTCCGCACCAGATAGCCCTTCCTTCTCCTCGCACTTCAGAACGGTCAGCCCTGTCGTCCTGTCCCACGCGACGGGTTTGGCATCTACCCGTTGCCCATCCGCCAAAGTCACGGAGACTCGCGACTGGTCTGAAGGAAAGTCCAAAATCGTCAGCACGTGACCAGCGTCCGCAATGATAAAACCTGTGCGTGAGAGGGACGGCATCGGCACGCCCCCCATCCATCCACCCCTGAAAAACCCCCCTGCAGAAGGCTGCCCGGGAACCACGCGACCACCGAACTCACCATCGGAATCGCGACCTGGCCTTCGCCCAAGTGCACCGGGGCGTCCCCCCCACGCCCCTGAGTGGTCACGGTCCAGCTTCGATTCCACCCCCACAATCGCATTCCGCAATCCCTGAAGCGGTTCGCTTGTCAGGCCCAGCGATGGAAATCCACTGGCCAACAAGATGGCACTACCCCAAAAAACACTTCGCAACATCATTTCGATTCTCCAAATAGGGTTCATCAAGCGAAAAAACAGTTATTCTTGTCCCCTTTCAGACCTCGGGAACCGCCCGGCCCCCGTCAGCGACCAATCGCGTTCGGACCTGCTGGCGATCACCAGGCGGAAAATGCCAAAGAGGGACACTGTACATTTGCGGTGGTTCCAAATACCCGACCGGGATCGCACGTTTCTCCTCGGGACGCACCATAAAGATCAAATGTTGACCGTCTGGTTGCAAAGGATCCACTGCAACCACATACGGTGATTGCTCGTCTCCCAAGCGAAAATACAGCGGACCGTCAGACCGCTCCCCAACGGACTCAAACACCTCAACAACCACGGCTTCTGGTGCCCCGGCGGCTTGTCGGAACTCTGCCACACCGGGATCAACGCCCAGCCGCCAGTTCCAGGCAAAGAAAACAGAAACGGTCAAAAGTGTCAGTATGACGGTGGAGCGTCTGGCATTCCTGTTTCGATCCGCGCGACGCACCAGCCCGCTTGCCGATGGCAATTTGGCCTTCGTCCGTGCCGATGTCGCGTGCCGTAAAGAATCCGCCCACTGCGCCAGACGTGGTTCAGGGTCATGCGAGCCATGGGGTGTAACTGCCATCTTTAATTTCCCAGTCATTTCGTGCACGGATCGGCCAACGGTGGGCTGATCGGCTGATGTTCGGTTGTCTGTCGATGACGATCATGCTTACCGGATAAAAGTCGTTTCAAACGGGCCAACGCGTGATGCAAGCGACTTTTGACAGTCCCTTCCGGGCACCGCAATGCACTGGCGATTTGCGGTACGGTCAGTGATTCGACAAATCGCAGGACAACAACCTCGCGTTGCCGGAATGGCAACGCCTGAACGGCTTCCCAAATTTGCCGATCTTGCTCTTTCCCCAGTACATGCGACTCTGCGGATCCTTGATGCAGCGACGGATCGTCGCCAAATCGGTTGACAAACCACCCAACCGCACGGCGCATCCGCCGTGTCGCGGTGCGCAGCCGATTGCGATGAATTCGTAAACAAATCCCGTACAACCAAGTCGCCTCATCCGCTTCCCTCCGAAATTGCTTCCAGGACTGAATCGCTGCCAGAAAGGTTTCTTGAGCCAGTTCGTCTGCCTCCCACGCGTCACCACACATCGCCAACGCGGCTCGATGCAGTCGAGCGTAGTTACGATCGATGACGTTCTGCAATTGCTGCGTTTCTTCCGCTTTCACGGGGGACAATCCAGGTCCAGGAAATCAAAAACGAACGCGTCTTTAGGCAACCAATTGCCTGGCCATCCTTCCGCGATCGCGTAGGACGTCAAGCGCAGGCTGGCTGCCGGTTCGTGCGGTTTTACCTTCACGTTGCAGGTCCGTGTGCCGGCAAATCACCAGGCTGTTCGAAGTGAGTTGCCAAGAGATGCCAAAACGTTCAAATTTTTTTGGGATCTTCCGCAAATCCGACCGCGCGGGAAGAGGCCCGGAGATTGAATGTGGCAAATTGTTTTCGAACACGCCTCCTTCACGGTCAGGCCACGGGATGATCTCCAGGGATACATCCTATTGACCACTGCCGCATCTGGGAACAAAAAAGCCAGCCCCCGAAGGGCCGCGGGGTTGAAGGGCTGAAAAAATGTCCGCTGCAACGAATGATTTACCAGAGAACGCCAGCCCCACTGGCCATCCGCCACCAAGCTAGCGGCAGGGAAGTGGCGATTTTCTACCCGTTCACCTCCGCAAAACCATTGTCCGGCGCTATAATAAGGAAAGATTTCGGGCGGGGCGGCGCTCGTTTATCCGCGCTTTCCATCGTGCCCCATTGTTTTACTAATTACAGGCCAAAGAACATGCGTTTAGTTATTTATTCGGTTGCTGCCTTAATCGCGGCGGGTTTGGTTTATGTTATTGGTACAAGCGGCGATCACGCGGGGGACGCCCCGGAGTCCGGCCAAGTAGCGAGCGTGGCGAGCTTTGCCGAGGGCGATTTGGTGTCGCTACATGTACCCGACATGCATTGCATTTATGCGTGCTACCCCAAAGTGAAGGAAACGTTGGAACGCCAACCGGGGGTGATGGCGGTTGACCTTTCGGAGCAGCAGGAGGAGGGAACCATTGATAATCCCATCGTGCTGGTCACGGTGAGTCCCGATTTTGACATGACGAACACCGTCAATTCATTATCTAATGCAGGGTTTGCAAAGTCGCAAGTGGTCCAGTGAGTTTTGGGCCCTTGGGATGCGACCAGGAGCCACGGTCTCCAGCGTTGTTGATTATCGGCCACGGCACTCGCAACCGCGACGGTCTGAACCAGTTTGCGGTGGTCGTGGATCAGGTCGCGGCCAGTCTGCCGCAGACATTGGTGGTCGGTTGTTTCCTGGAACTCGCCGAACCGACAATCCAGCAAGCATGGTTGAAGCTGATTGCCCTGGGGTATCGACGCGTCGTTGTGCTGCCTTTGTTGCTTTTCTCGGCTGGTCATGCAAAGCGAGACATACCTCAGCAGATAGCATCGCTGGTCCGCCAAAACCCGCAGACCTCTGCCATTATGGCGCGTCCACTTTCGCGTCATCCAAGCTTGCTCCGGCGGACCCATCGCTGTATTGAAGAAACGTTGTTAGCCGACAATTCCACCACACCGTCCGCCACGACGACCTTGGTGATGGTGGGACGCGGTAGCTTTGATCCCTGCGCGACCACGGACATGCGGTTGCTGTCAGAGTTGATCTTCCGCCAGTTCCAGCAAGGCAACCGTGAGGTATTTTCCTCGGTCGAGACCTGCTTTTACGCGATGGCTGAACCGCGACTTCCCGCGGTGCTGCAGCGGGTTTGCCAACGCGGGGGTGTCGGGCGAGTCGTCGTGCACCCTCATTTGCTCTTCCGCGGTGAATTGTTGAACGCAATCCACCGGCAGGTAGACGAAACTGCCGGTCAATTTCCCGCTATTAAATTCTTGGTCGGCAAGCCGCTGGGACCAGATGCGGAAATCGCCGATTCCGTTTTGGGTCGCTATCGGCAAGCCTGCGGACCATCGGGTCCGCAGCGCGCTGCACCTCCACACCTATCCGTCCCAGGGTAAAAAGGGGTAGTTATTCTTTGGGGACTGGGAGGGAACACCAACCGGCGTTGAGGCGAAGGAACCGTTCGGAAATAACTTCGCAGTACTACTATCCCTCACTTGGTCTCTCCCATGCGATTTCCGCTGCGCGGAGCATGGGAGAGAAGCAAAATGCCGAAGTTATTTCCGAACGGTTCCTAAGGAATTTCTTTCGAATCGCGTTTGTTCGCTTCGGCTGACGCACGATTCGGGCTAAGATAGCAGTTGACGTGTCAATGGCGCGTTGATTGTCCAAGCGTCATTTTTCTCCGCTTTCGCAGTGATAGATGCACCCCGACCGGCAAAAGTTCCAGCAGCGATGATCCTACCCGACCCACTGTCGAAAGCGATTCGTGTCACCCGTCGCGGTCCATGGCTGATTTGGGTAATCGTTTCCTTCATTGGCGGTGCGTTGGTGCCGCTACTGGTGTTGACGTTTGGCGTGATCGCGTCAATTTTTGGCAGCGACGCTTTTCCCCAACAGATTCACATCGGACGCTCCTTGTCGGTATCGATCCCCGATTGGTTGCTTGCTTCCGACCCGGTGCAACAAATCGGTTGGTTATTCAGCATCGCGGTTTCTCTTTCGATTGTGCTGGCTTTGTTGTCCTGGTGGACGCAACTGGGGCTGTATCGTCGCAGCCGCGACGTCGTGGAGTTTTGTTTGCGTGATTTGCTGCGGCATGGGCTGCAGTATGCCAGGCTGCGGGGTGCCAGTGCACAACAAACGCGTCTGGACAATCTGGTTCTCAAGGCGTTGCCAGCACTTCGCCGGGGCGTGGTTGCATGGTGGCAGATCACGCCGTTTGTAATGGTCGCGGCGACAGGCTGCCTGCTGCTGGCGTGTTTGGTCGATGTATGGATCACCGCGCTGTCAGTTTTGGGAGCGATTGTCATATATCGTGCGTACGGCTGGCTGACAGACGACCAGCGTTTGGGGCAGATTGTCTGGGAGACCCGCGAGGCGCAAGGCCAATTGACGCGGATGGTACGACAGGCCCCCTTGGTGGCTCGCCTTCAGCCCCGGCAGTTGATCGAGGAGTCTTTCGTGGGTGAGTTGGAACGTCTGCATCGTCGCGAGCGAACGCTGGACCAGCATCAAGCGGTAGTGACGCCGATCGTAGCGTTATCCTGCGTGCTGCTGGCCTGTTTGGTGCTGTTTGCCGTTGCGGGGCAACGCTTCGATCGATCGGAGCAACACGGCGGGGCAGCGGCTGTGGTTCTGACGCTTTCGCTGCTGACCTTCGCGGCTTGCATACGCATGATCGTCCGTGCGATTCGAAAAATCCGTTTGGCTACCGAAGCAGCCATGCTTCTGCAACAGTTCATGCATGTACCGGACGATCGTGATCTGCAGGATCGCGTCGGCATTTCGGGGCTGCGAACCGCGGTTGAATTGAATCAGGTGACGTTGCTTGATGGCGAAAATCAGCCTGTCCTGAGTCATCTGACATTGCGGCTGGAACCGCGCAGCTTGGTCGCATTGCTGGGGACCGACGAACTGGCGACAACTGCCTTACTGGAACTGCTGCTTGGGTTTGGGCAACCCAATTCCGGATCGGTCACCATCGACGGCCTGGACAGCACGGAAATCCACGCAAATTCGCTTGCGAAGCAGGTTTTTTGGGTCAGCCCCAGTGGTCCGATCTGGCGCGGAACTTTGAGGGAAAACTTGGAGGGTTCGGTTCGGGACCCTAGTTCGGTCAATCTTTCGGCGGCATTAGAGGCAGCCGGTATTGCCGATCGCGTGAGCCGCTTGAGCGAAGGCCTGGAGACGGTTTTATCCGCGGAGGATGATCGTTTGGATGCAGCGATGCGTTATGCCATCGGGATTACCCGGGCGCTGCTTCGTCGTCCAGCGATCATCGTCGTGCAGGAGCCGGATAGTGAAGCGGGATTTAGTGAGCAGGAGCCCTTGAATGCGTTGCGTCAACTGGCACAGCAGGGAAGTTTGGTAATCGTCAGTCCTCGTCGTGTGGCAACACTGCGGGTCGCCGATCGCGTCATCCTGCTAAACGGAAACCGTCTGGCGGGCGAAGGGAAGCATGCACAGTTGTTGGCAGATAGCGATTTATATCGGCACCTGAATTATTTGCTGTTCAACCCCTACAGTCAAAAAACGGGGCGATCCGGCTAAGCGACGCGGGATCATCAAGCCGGGCGACAGATAAAAAATTACCAACCTTCCCCACGCCCCGCGCAGCGGCAATCACACGGAGAGATCTGCCAGAGCTGGAAACTAGATCCGTCAGTTTTTGATCCTGCATCGCGGAGTTTACCCTTCGCACAGAGGTACAACCGGACTGGTCGACTGTAAAAGCTGCTGAATCGTCACGGCAGAAAAAGCAGCCTCGGTCGCCGCGTAAGCACGATCCAGTTCCGTGTGCAATGGGCAAAGTGTCTGGTGCGATTTCAAGCCAAGCGGGCAATGCTTGATGCGCTGAATCGGGTCGACCGTATTGATCACATCCAGGATCGTCAGGTCCGTCGTCGCCCTAAGCAATTCGTAGCCACCGCCGGGTCCAGACCGGGAGCTAACGAGCCCGGCGGCGCACAAATCCTGTAACACACGCGTCAGGTAGCGTCGGGGAACGCGCGTTTGCAACGCCAGGGCGTCGGCGGAGAGTGGTTTCTGATTATTGCCGCCCATGCACGTGACCGCTCGCAACGCATACTCGGCCGTTTTCGAAATCACTTTTGACAATTCCTTTGAATCTGAACTGTGGAGCAAGAACACGGCACTTCGAATCCATCTGACGATCGACGATCGTGGCCAGAGAGCCCCAATCGTAAGCCCTAAAAGCCATCCGAAAAAGAACCCCGACTTTTATGGTAATTTGCAATGGGGAGAAGACAGCCGAATCTGCGGCAAAACGCTGACGGATTGGGGGGCCTCTCCCAAGATCTGTTCCCGTGATTCCCGCTGCACGAGTCCGGAAGAGACGGAAGGAAACAGAAATGCGTTGACACATTCCGTTGCGTGGTCACTGTCGCGGCAGGACCCGGATCGATTCCGCGGTCGATATCCCCTCGGGTTGTAAGCGACTGCGAGCTTCGATTTCGATCCGCATGGCTTGTGGCTGGTTACTGCGAAGGACAATTGTGTACGCGATCGATTCACCTGCCAGAATTTGCCGAATCTCCGGCAGATAAATCATTCCGGCATAGGGGCGAAAGGCCTCGCCTCCCGGATTCAGTGTTTGCGAAATACTGTCGATGCTGACACCGGCTGGTAACGCAAATCGGACCTCAACCTGGCTGTCGGCGACCGCTCGATCGTTAGCAACAACAAGCTGGTATCGAATCGGCGCGTCAACTTCTGCGGGATTGTCTAGTGCGATCATTTGCAGCCGCAGCCTGCCCGTATCGGCGGCAATGGGTGGGGCCGCGTCTTGTCGGGGCCGATCTGCCGGCGAGGGTGCGGCGGACACGGGAGGCGAATCTGTCGGAGTGGAGGGAATCGTCGGCGGATCAGTTGACTCGGGCAGCGGAGCCTGTCGTGGCGCCGGTGCGGTAGCGGGTGGTTGTCCGGGAACGATGGCAAACCGGTAATCGTCAGCCGCAGTTGCACCTTCGTCACTTTGGACGGTCAAGACCATTAATGATTGCGGATTAACATCGACCGCGCGAAAACGTGCTTCCACCAGCGTCTCTCTTCCCGGAGCAAGCTCTTGGATGTTCCAATTCAGTTTGTACTGTTCCAGTTCGCTGTCATCCATCCCAACCGTTGCTTGCAGCACTTCCAGTTGGGGGTCGTAAACCGCCGATACCCGAACGTTCCGTAGCGTTTCTTGGCCACTATTTAGGATACGGTACTTAAACAATATTTGATCATCGCTGACGCTCCAGGTAGGTCGACTTTCAATGCGTGCATTGATCGCAGGTGTCGCCGGAATCGGATTGACCGCCAGTACGCAGCCTCGCGCTTCGGCGGTTTGGCCCCCGGCGGCGGTCGCAATCGCGGTGACGCAACGTTCGCCAGCGGCTGTCGGGACAAAAGTAACCGCGACTTTCCACTTTTCACCAGGCTGTAGCGGTCCATCATCCTTATCTTTGAATGCCTGTGATCCGCCTGTCTGCAGATGAACCATTTCGGGACCACCGCGAGATTCCAGTTTGACATCCATCAATGGCCGATCGCCGATGTTGACCACATCAATGTTGAAGGTTTGTTCTTCGCCAACAACCGGTCGTTTATCGGCCTCCTCGGGAGCGATTTCGATCGCTAGTGACGGCCGAAAAACATCGACTTGGGTTGAATCTTCTGCAAACAGACTATCGTCCGCACGAGCCTGCAAACGCAGTAAGACCGGTGCTCGCGCGGAAAGGGTCGCCTGAATTTCCCATTGTTGCAGTGGCGGTATTTCGCTGATTTGCCAAACGATTTGATTACCAATCACTTTTGCAAACGAGTCCGCAGATTCAACGCTGACGCCCGGCGGCAATTCCAACGTGGCGGACACATTACGAGCGGGCAAATCACCAGGATTACCAATCTCGCCTGCCAGGACAAATGGCTGCTCAAACCCCGCGACACGGGGTGCTGCTACACGCGCCCTCAGTTGCGGTGCACTCCACGTCACCGTCGTTTGTCCCTGACCAAGCGTCATCCGCGGCATGTTATCGTTGCCGCTTGTGGGTCGAATCACCGACATGGCGACCGTTGCCGTGCCCGCGGTTTCTGGGTTGGGGATGATTTCAATGGTAGCGTTGCCTGATTCATCCACGCCCACTTCGGCGACAGGCGAACCACCGGGAGCAAACGTTGCTAATTCGGGGTTCAAGATTTCGTATCGTACAATCCAACCGACCGCTGGGATGGATCCTTCGCTCCGAGTAACACGGGTGGTCAAGGTTCCTGGCGTTCCAGCGGTCAGTAGCTGGCGACGCGGAAATTGCCACGATGCATCGATCCAATAGATCGTCGCGGTGGCTTTGCGTTGATCCCAACAATCGCTTTCCGGTGCCATCACGGTTACGCGACTGGTACCTTCGGTTGGGCTGCTGATCGTCAGCCAGGTTTGCCCTTTTTCGACTCGCACGTCATCCCGCATGGTCTTGTTACCACGCGTGATAATCGCCTGTTTGGTGCTGGTAACCCCGCGGGCGTACGAACCGCTGCGTTTGTCCGCCAGAGGGGTTTTTGCCAATCGATGGATAAGCCCCGGCGCATCGTTGCCGACTTGAATGAAATGACCAACGCTCTCGGGGGTCAACATCCATTCCAACGGTTCGCGTTGCATCAGGTGTCCGTCATCACCACAAACACCCGATAGCAGGATCACCTCGCCTCCGACCGGGGCGACAATCCGCTGCGGGGATAACAAGATACAACCTCGTTTACCATGGGTTGGTAAGCGAGAATAATCCGCCATCCTCGTCTCGCACCCCAGTAGGACCGCCGGTGGTCCATCGGCGCAATGTTCGCAACCTGGGGCAGGGATGCAAAGCTCCGGCGCAGCCGCGGGTCCCGTTTCGCGATCACACCGCGGCGGATCGGGAGGCTGTGGAAACGCCGACCTGGGAAGTTTGTTTCCAAGGCAACCGCCGCAACCAAGCAAGCCGCATTTCTGGCCTGACAGGCATCCATAGGAGTGCCCCAGCAATCCGCGCAGGCAGCCTCCTTGACCGGACAAACAGCCCAAACAACCGCAGGTGATTTCGGTGGAATTTTCAGGATACGGCGCAAACAGGCAGGCCCCGGT
>SLFV01000472.1 GCA_007124075.1 Roseimaritima sp. | reverse complement strand
GGAAAGATTAGTTTTTTAAGACTTGCCAGTGCGGTTGCGATTCAGGGTGCGGCAGACGTTGGCAGGCATCCCCATGACCGAAGCGACAGGCAAGTTCGAAAAGCTTTGGAATCTGCACCTCCTTT
Organism: Roseimaritima sp.; assembly: GCA_007124075.1. Taxonomy (GTDB): domain Bacteria; phylum Planctomycetota; class Planctomycetia; order Pirellulales; family Pirellulaceae; genus Roseimaritima. The sequence continues at coordinate 9,778 of SLFV01000472.1, read as the reverse complement.
TTGATTCCCGCCGCAACTTCAAGCCTCAGCCGTGCTGGTTCGAATCGCGTATCCGCCAAACGCCGCAAGACCCACCACGGTCAGCCCTAGCATTTGGTCGTCATCGCCACCTAGCCCGCGTGCACTCAGTGGTTCACCGGTTTGGGGAAGTGCCGGATTCGCGGCGACGATACTCCGTTGGCGCGACGCGGGTTAGTTTCTGGAACCCGCGGGTGAACGCGCTCTGGTCCGTATACCCGCAACGTTGGGCGATTTCAAGGATCGTCAGCGAAGTCTCAGACAGCAGACGGGAAGCCACCGTCACGCGGGTCTTCGCCAGCAATTGCGAAGGAGTCAGGGAGAAAAACTTCTTTGTCAAACGGGCCAGACGGGCGTGGGACAGCCCGGATCGTGTGGCCAGGACCGCAGGCGAGAAGTTTTGTGACGGGTCGCGTTCGAAATCCGCCAGCGCGGTCGCAAACCCGAGTGGGATTTCAGTGGTTGCCACGGGGGCGCGGAGGTCACGCGAAAAACCAATCAATCCCACCACGTTGCCGTTGTCGTCTTGCAAAGGCAACTTGGACGTCAAACACCACACCGCCGTGCCGGGGCGATACCACTGCAGTTCCAGATAATCCAACAACGGTTTGCCGGAACGTATGACGGCTGCATCTTGTTCGGTGGGCAAGCTACCAAACTCCCCCCGACAAATGTCCTCGGGCCGTTTTCCCAACGCATCCGATTTTCGCTTCAGGCCGTGTCGCGTGACCAGCGAATCGTTCACCACAACATACTGGCCCGCTTTGTCCTTGATGAAAAAAGCGACATCTGGATTCCGGTCAAATAACTTCTCCAACACCGTGATGCGGATGGTCTGCAGGGCGTCGAGAAGAGCAGGTTCGGTCATTGTGCGCGATTCGATGTTCTGGCGCAGCATTCGTTCAAGAAGCAGCACCGCCGTGTGACTATCGTAAAGCAACCTTCAGGAGGTGGAAAGGCATTGTGGCTGACCACGCCGCTGGAGGGAATCCAAGCCGAAAAGTGGAACGCCCCATGAAGATTACGCGGATCTTTGCTCATCGTGTCCAGTTGCCGCTGCACGAAGGGTCGTATCAGTGGTCCGGCGGCAAAGCGGTTTCGGTGTTTGACAGCACCATCATCGGGGTGGAAACGGCGTGCGGGTGCGTCGGCCACGGCGAGGTCTGTCCGCTGGGGCCGTCTTACTTGCCTGCTTACTCCGCCGGGGTGCGGGCTGGATTACAGGAATTGGCGCCGCACCTGATGGGCGCTGACCCACGCGAACTGGGAAAAGTGAACCAGCGGATGGATGCCGCGTTAAAGGGGCACCCGTACGTCAAATCGGGGATCGACATGGCATGCTGGGACATCGTAGGCCAAGCCACCGGATTGCCGGTTTGCACACTGCTGGGAGGTCGCTTTGGCGACAGCGTGCGGTTGTATCGTGCAATATCGCAGTTGTCCGCCCAGGAAATGGCCGCAAATGTCTCCCGCTACCGCGACCAGGGCTATACGCGATTTCAACTGAAAGTCGGCGGTGATCCCGACGAAGACATTGATCGCATCCGCCAGGCTCGTGCGTGTTTGCGACCCACCGATCGATTGGTCGCTGATGCCAACACGGGCTGGACGCAACATGAAGCGATGCGGGTGGTCCGTGCGGTCCGAGATTTGGACGTTTACATCGAACAACCTTGCCTGACTTACGATGAATGCTTGGCGGTTCGCCGGCAAACCGACCATCCTTTCGTATTGGATGAAAACATCGATAGCTTGAACATGCTGCTGCGCGCCAAAGCCGATTGGGCGATGGACGTGGTGAATCTGAAAATCAGCAAGCTGGGCGGTTTAACGCGAACCGCTCAGGCGCGTGACCTCTGCGTGTCGATGGGGATCGCGATGACGTTGGAAGATAGCTGGGGGGGAGATATCACCACCGCCGCGATCGCTCACTTGGCGCACAGCACCCCGGAGGAATTCCGTTTCACCAGTACGGACTTCAACAGTTACGTTACCGTCAGCAATGCCTCCGGGGCACCGCAGCGGGACAACGGGGGCATGCGTGCCAGCACCGAACCAGGATTAGGGATCAAGCCCCGGGCCGAAGTGATCGGGCCACGTGTTTTGGAGGTGACCCAATGAGTGTCGTGAAGCACACCGGGGTGTTGACTCTGGGGATGTTAATCTTGGCGGGGGTCTGCGGGCGGGCAACCGTGTCGGGCCAGGGCACAACCGGTGCGGGGAACCCCCAGGAGGCTGCCGGCTCTGACCAGCCGGTGCGGGTTTACATCCTGTTGGGCCAATCCAACATGCTGGGCTTTGGTCGCGTCGGCCCGACGGAAACCGTGGGATCGCTGGAATACCTCGTCAAGCAACAGCACCAGTACCCGCATCTGCTGGCTGTCGACGGCAGTTGGGCGATTCGACACGACGTCCGCTACGTGCATGTGATGGACAAACGCGGGGGCGATTTTCGCAATCTGGAGGATTTTCAAACCGTCCGCAACGAATGGTTGGTCCCCCATCGGTCGTTCGGCCCGGAACTGGGGTTTGGCCACGTGATCGGCGACTTTCATGATCAACCCGTCCTGCTGCTGAAGGCCTGCATCGGAAACCGTAGTCTGGGGTGGGATCTGTTGCCGCCGGGCAGTCAGCGGTTTGAACACGAAGGCAAAATCTACGCAGGCTATGGCGATGTCGCCAATTTTTGGGACAAGGACGGCGAACCCAAGCCGGTCCCCTGGTATGCCGGGCGGCAGTACGATGCGGACACGCGGCACGCTAAAATCGTGCTGGAAAATTTGGCGGAATATCACCCGGGCTATCGGGGGCAGGGTTACCAAATCGTCGGATTCGTGTGGTGGCAGGGACACAAAGATCAAAACGCCGCCTTGGCCAGCCGTTACGAACAGAACTTGGTCCATCTGATTCACAGCTTGCGTAAGGACTTTGACGCCCCGGCCGCAAAATTTGTCCTGGCGACCGGTTGCGGTAATCCGGGACGCGAAGGGTTGGGATTGCAGATCGCGCTTGCGCAATTGGCAGTCGATGGGGAAACTGGAAATTACCCCGAGTTCCAAGGTAATGTGAGGGCGGTGGACGTGCGTGAGTTTTGGCCCGATCCCCAATCGTCTCCCGTCAACCAGGGGCATCACTACCATCACAACGCGCGCACGTATTACGAGGTCGGCCACGCGCTGGGCCTGGCGATGGTGCATCTGCTGACCCACGCGTCGCCGGATCGATCTACGTCACCCCAGGATGGCAACCGATGAATATTCCATGTGAGGCTCGATCGTTAGGTTGGCGGTGCGCCGTCTGCTGGGCATGCTGCCTGCTGCTGGCCAGTCAACTCGGTTTCACCCCTGCGTTTGCTCAGGCTGTCCCCGCAGCGGTCAGCCCCGCTGACGACTGGCAGGGGCCCGTGCGGCAGCGTCTACAGGACATTTACCAGCACGGCAAGTGGCGGGCCCAACCGTTGCGTGCGGAATGGTTGCCCGACAGCAGTGGCTTTGTCATGAGGGAACCGTCCGGGGATCAGCCGGGACCGTGGAAGGTGCACCGCGTCGAAACCGGCCTGCCTCTGAAACCTGCGCTGGAAGTGCCGGAGATACCAGCGGCCGACCCACGGGTGTCTCCCGACGGAACGTGGCGAATCGAACACCGGGGGCACCAGTTAACGTTGATTCATGTGTCCGACGGATCACGTCGCCCGATGAAGCTGACCGGCGACGATCCCCAACCCGGCGATCGTGCCGACGTGTTGATTCGCAGTCCCACCTGGAGTCCTGACGGAACGAAGGTCCTGTTTACCGAAATCGACGAAAGCGAGGTGCCTAAACGTGCAGTGCTGGTTCCTAGCGACCCGTCTTATCCTGATGTTCGCCACGATCGCTTTGCCCGCGTGGGCGGTGCGATTGCCAAACGCAGGGTCGGTCTCTGGGATATTACTCAAGACGTCGTCACTTGGTTACCGCTGGATGCGCCTGAGGAAGGTTTTTACCTGGGGCAGGTCCAGTGGGCAGGCAACAGCCACGAGGTTTTGGTGGAAACGCTCAGTCGGTTCCGTGACCGCCGTGAGTTTCTGTTGGTGAACGTCGATATCGATCAGGCGAACACCATCTTCAGTGAAACGGACGATGCGTGGGTGGATGCCAGCCAGCAACGGAACTTAGGCTTGATGTGGATCGACGAAGGCCAGCGGTTTGTCGTGATCAGCGAGAAGGACGGCTGGCGGCACGCGTATTTATACTCGCGCGAGGGGCGCGAACTGGCAAATTTGACCCCCGGCGACTACGACATCATCGATAGGGCAGTGATCGATCCGCAGCGCAACTTGTTTTACTTTTATGCTTCGCCGGAAAACGCCACCCAAAAATACCTGTACCGGGTTCCGCTGGACGGCAGCCAAACGCCCGCGCGAGTGACACCCCCCGACCAACCGGGAACCCACGACTATCATTGGTCGCCGGATCGTCGCTGGGCGTTTCACACTTATTCGCGTTTTGATGTGCCGCCGATCACGACCTTGGTGCAGATGCCCGATCATCGGCCTGTCCGCGTATTGCAGGACAACGCGAACCTGCGCAAGCAGATGCAAGTGTCGGCCGCGAACCCGACCGAGTTTTTGCAACTGGACATCGGGGCTGGGGTGACCCTGGACGCCTGGTTGATGAAGCCCCATGATTTTGACCCGACGAAAAAATATCCGGTGTTCGTCTATGTCTATGGGGAACCACATGCGCAAACCGTGCTGGATGGCTGGGCGACGGTTCACGACCAATTCCACCGCACGATCGCGGATTTAGGTTACCTGGTGATCTCGATCGATAATCGCGGCACCCCGGCCCCCAAGGGAGCGGCTTGGCGACGCAGTGTCTTTGGCAGTCTGGGGCCCCTTTCGACCACGGAACAAGCCGTGGCCTTGAGGGAATTCGCTCGCATGGATTCCTACGTCGATTTGTCCCGAGTGGGGATTTGGGGGTGGAGCGGTGGCGGTTCCAATACGCTCAATGCGATGTTTCGCCAAAGTGATCTGTATCACGTGGGGATTGCCGTCGTCCCCAAACCCCAGCCGCATTTGTACAACGCCTGGTTTCAAGAGATCTTTATGCGGACCCCCGCGATCAACCCGCAAGGCTATCAGACGTCGGCGGCGTTCAATTACGCCGACGGCCTACAGGGCAAATTGCTGATCATCACCGGATCGGGGGAAACCAACACACACATCCAAATAATCGAAGACTTGGTGGATCGATTGATCGAACTGGGTAAGCCGTTTGACTACATGGTTTACCCTAATCGCGATCATGGCTTGCGGGCAGGCACCGGGACGGTGGTGGACGTGCGGTTACGCGTGATCCGGTACGTGGTGGAACATCTGCCGCGGGGAGGAAGATAACGCGATGGCATTACATCACGAGGCGAACTTGCACGTTAACCAGCCTTGTACGTGTCAACCCGCGAGGAGGCGACAGGGTCGTGGCCCGCGTCACAAGAGAGGGGATCACTGCGCGTGACGCCCGGCCGATCCACGGAAAGAAAAGTGCGATGACTTGCTCTGAAAACGTTAAAGTTCGGGGCTGTGTCGGGGCAGACGTCGAGCGGTCGGAGTGGTTCCGTGTCGAATTTTTGGTTGCCGCGATCGTTGCGTTCAAGCGGGTCTGGGTGGCTTCACGTCAATTTCGTACCCAAGCCCTTCGATCCGTTTGACCAGGTGACGGCACAATCGCTCAGGGTGGATGCGATTGACGACTCGTGTGTGTTCGCCGTGAAGCTGAGCACGTTGACGGTTTAAGTCTCGCAATTCGCGTTGAGGACGCTCGGGAACGAAACTGCTTCGCAGCAATCCACAGGCGAGCGACTCGCCAGAGTTCTCGCAGCGCGAGGAATGCTGGCGAATCCCGCGACCCTAAAAATTGAATACTGACAAAGCACCCGTTAATCTTCGTGACAACCAAGGTAGCCGTTACAGGATTATGCTGACAAGCGTCGTTAGCGTTGCAGCGTCCCCCGCAGCGTTGGTCCATGAGACTCTTCGGCGGCATACTCCGCTGCGATCCGAGCCGGTTGGACGGGGTGTTCAGAGAAATCGTGGGCAGCTTCAAGGTCGGGTACCGAATCGAGGTGTCGCTGCAAATTTTGCATGAAATACTCTGGCAGCGGTGTCGAGTTCGGTTCGGCCTGCCGATCAAGGCCCCCCGGCAACGCCGGTTCGGAAGCCTGCGGACCATCGTACGCTGGCGATGAATCGGTCCCCGGGGGGAAATGGGGCAAATCGGTCGCCTGGAGAGCATCCGGCATTTGCGGTGAGGGTGGCGGCACACGGGACTGTTGCACCAGGTTGATTTTCTCCCCGGCCCCTTCGGGCATCGCGAACAACAGTGGATCGTTGGAGAGGATTTGATTAACCGAGTACTGGCCGATTTTAACCTCCAACGCCAACGGCGGTCCCGCGATGGGTTGCAAATCAATTCGAATGGCGTGTGGGATCGAACATTGTGCGGATTCGTAATAGCGATGGTCCGACGCGATCGCACGAGCGACCAGTTGACCACTGGGACCATAGACGTACTGTTCGCTGACCACTCCGGTACGATCGGCAATGACGTAAACCATCCGATATTCCCCATCGGGCATGGTTTTTTGGCACCGAATTTCAAGCTGTCCATCGGGCCGCCGCGTCGGGCCTTCGGTCACCTCGTCTAAACGAATTTGTGCAAGTCCCAACGCATCCATCAGCCACGTCGGGTTAACCGGCAAGATCATCCGCTGGGATTGCCTGGCGTATTCTTCGTGATCGGCGTAGTACAGCACCTGCTGCATTCCCTCGGGAACCCGCAACCAGAAGACATGTTCATTGCTGCCCAAATCAACAAGGGTCTGGGGAAGTGGAGACAACTTTCCCTTCAAACGAAATTGGGTATCACGCCGTAGGACCAAAGTGGCATTGAGTGCACGATCAGACATCAAAGGCGCTTTGATCGTCGCCGCATTGGACTGTAGTTCTCGCACCGCATTGGTGCGATTGACAGACTGCACCAGTTCCTCCAGCGTGGGAGGCTGGTCAAACACGATCGGTGGTCGCTGGAAATCCTGCACGCGTTGCTGACGCCCGCAGGCCGCGCCCCCGGCAATCCAGACGACCAACAGTGTCAGCACAAGCCGAAAGTACAGCCCGTTGCGGCTGCGCACTTCATCCGTGAGGGCGATCGACGTCATTCGGCTTCGCAGTATAAAAGTTCATTCAATTCGTCTCGCAGACGCAATGAATCTGCACGACCGATCGCACACTCTGGAACCTCTATGGTTTGGCCGTCTGCAACAACTTCGATGGCCAGCACCGCGACCCGCGCTTGGTCTGCCGATTCGGAATCTCGCAGGGCATCGACCGTACGCACAACCCGCCGCCGCAGCAGCAATAGAGCCAACAGATAGGTAAGCTGAGGCTGTTGCTGGTTGGCAACCAGTTGACGTAAGATGTCTACCAAGACTGCGTCCGGGGCCAAGACCAATTTGGCTGCACCCCGCTCCGGCATCCGTCCCCGCCACCAACCGACTGCGTCCTCGGGGGGGCCCTGCCAGGCTTTGGCCGAAATATCTTGACGCTCCAGGTTGCCGTCGCCATCCTCACGGACCACGGAAAAAAAGCTCTCCCCTGGTTCCAGCGGTCGGTTTTCCACGGCACATTTCCGCGAACATCGACTGACTTTGTAATCTGCTAGCACGGCGTTCGGTCCAATGTCCTTGGTTCGAAAACGGGATGCGGGTCGGGCCGAGGGAAGTCATAACAAATAGCCCTGTTTTCCACCAATGCCGATTCCGGCAAAGAAGGCCGTTGGCCGTTTACGGTTTGAGAGATCTCAGATGCTTTGTCACCAGGAAGAGGTTAGACTGGACAGGTATCCGCACCAAAAGTATGGCGAGCACATGATCCAACAATGTAGCGACAGATTTGGACGGGGAGTGATGTTGAAACGAATCATTGGCTGCATTTGCATCGTCTTTGGGTCGACCGCTGTCGGCGCAGAGAATTTTTTTACCGATTCGGTCGCACCGCTGTTGGCGCAGAGGTGCCTGGGCTGCCACAACGATCATGATGCAAAAGGGGGGCTATCGCTCTCCACGCCTCAGGGGCTAAACGAACTGGCTTTTGTCGATACCGCCGATGCCGACGCCAGCCATCTGCTGGACGTGGTCACGCCTCAGGGTGGCCAGGCGCAGATGCCCCAGGATGCGCAGCCACTGTCAGCAGATGAAATCCAACGACTACGGACCTGGATCGCTGCTGGTGCCCGGTGGCCGGATGGCTACGTATTGGAACCAAGTTCGCTTTCCGATCGCAGTTGGTGGTCCCTGCAACCGCTCGCATCCCCGTTGCTGCATCGCGCTGGCGACACGGCGGATTCTTCTGCAGCCAAGACCGCACAGGGTCCTTTGTTCGACGACAATCCTGTAGACCGGTTCATTGACGCGATGTTAGCCGAACAGGGGCTTACTGCAGTTCCACAGGCCGATCCACGGACGTTGATTCGTCGTCTAACTTTTGACCTAACGGGATTGCCGCCCACGATCGAGGAGGTCGACAGTTTTTTGCATGCGGCGGAACAGGACCTGCCGCAGGCATGGCAGGCTGCTGTCGATCGCCTGCTGGGCTCTCCCGGATTTGGCGAAAAGTGGGGACAACACTGGCTGGATCTTGCGCGTTATGCCGAAACGCATGGCTACGACAAGGACAAAATGCGAGACCGCGCGTGGCCTTACCGCGATTACGTCATCCGCAGCTTTAATGAAGACAAACCGTACGGACGTTTTGTGCGCGAACAGGTTGCTGGTGACGTGTTGTTTCCGAACGAACCCGATGGCGTTCTGGGACTGGGTTTTTTGGCTGCGGGTCCGTGGGATTTTATCGGTCACTGGGAGGTGGGTGAAGGAAAACTGGATGGCCGCATCGCGAAACACCTGGACCGAGACGAAATGGTTTCGGCGGTCTTTAATGTGTTCCTGAGCACGACGATCCAGTGTGCGCAGTGTCATCATCACAAGTTCGACCCCGTCCGGATGGAAGATTACTACCGCTTGCATGCCGTGTTCGCAGCGGTCGATCGCGCGGATCGGATTTACGACGGTCTGTCGATCGATCAGCAACGGCAGCGGGACGATCTCGCTGCGAAACTGGGTCGTTTGAAAGCGGAGCAGCAGACGCTACGGAGCGAAATCAAAAGCAAGGTCGACCAGCAGGCTGCGGGTATTGATCGACGGATTGCGGAATTGATGAAGGAGTTCGCGCCGGAAACCGGTCCGCAACCCCAGTACGGTTACCACAGCCAGATAACGGCCAACGCGGATGAGCCGAAATGGGTGCAGGTCGATTTGGGGCGACCGCAGATCATCGAAGAGGTCCGACTGCGTCCCGCTTACGATCGATTCAACGATATCGGTGCGGGTTTCGGTTTTCCGCTTCGCTACAAAGTGGAGGTCGCTGACGACGGCGACTTCACGGCAGATGCGCGTGTGTTAAAAGACGCCAGCGACGCAGATCAGACCAACCCACATACTCAGCCGATCGTGATCCGTGGTGATGGCCGACCCTTCCGTTACCTGCGAGTAACCGCGATCAAGCTGCGCGAACGGATGAACGATTACATTTTTGCCTTGGGTGAAATTGAAGCGTTGACCGATCAGGGGAAGCGAAATGCCGCGCTGCGGGCAACGGTAACGGCCAAAGACAGTATCGAAGCGGGTGTCCGGTGGGGCACGGCAAACCTGATCGATGGGGTTT